>JBDKJZ010000644.1:0-3008 GCA_039796375.1 Pseudomonadota bacterium | reverse complement strand
GATCAGCGGTGACGGCTTGACCAACAAGGACGGCGTGACGATGAAGTTTGCCGTTGCACGCTTGCAGCAGCAGCACGGGCAGCCGTTCTTCCTGGCGGCAGGGTTCACTAAGCCCCACTTGCCTTGGAACGCGCCGCAGCGGTTCTACGACATGCACCCGCTCGATGAGATCAAACTTCCCGAGCTGAAGGCGGACGACATGGTCGACATTCCGCCCCTGGGGGTCGACATGGCGCATACGGTTGAAGATACCGTCTTCAATGACCATCAAAAGCTCGTCGATGCGGGCTGGGTGGGCTCGGCGACTCAAGGCTACTTGGCGACCCTCAGTTACGCGGATATGTTGATCGGGATGGTCCTCGATGCACTCGACGCGAGCCCCTACAAGGACAATACGATCGTGGTCTTGTGGGGTGATCACGGTTGGCACCTCGGTGAGAAAGAACACTGGCGCAAGCACGCGCTCTGGGAGGAGGCCACCAACACCAGCCTGATTTACGTGGTCCCTGGTGTTACGGACAAGACACCGAACAGTGGCGCGGTTTCTGACGCTCCGGTGTCCCTCATGAGCATCTACCCCACGCTAGTTAAGCTCACTGGCGTCCCGGATGCGGACGCCCATGGAGACGAAGTTACGCCGCTGCTGAGCTGCCCCAACCTGGCGTGGGATAAGCCGGTGCTCAGCGCGTATAAGCCCGGCAACTACGCGGTGCGCGACACTCGCTACCGCTACATTCGCTACAGCGACGGCTCAGAAGAACTGTACGACCACCAAGAGGACCCGAAAGAATGGGACAACCGCGCGGACGATCCCGCCCTCGCAGAGGCCAAGGCGAAGCTGCTGGCGGTGGTGCCGAAAGATCCAGCTCCAACCGTAGGCGCGCCGATGCCGGGTCAAGGAGACTGACCCCGCTGTCTTTCGATTCCGCTTCAAAGAGCGCTTGCTCTCACGGGCCCTAGCGCTAGGCTCGCGCCATGGGGTACCAGTTGTCGGGGCTGACCTGTCCCCGTTGCGGCGTCGGCTTGTATGTCGCGCCAGGGGTCGGGGGGCACTTTCAGTGTTGCGGGACCTGCGGCGGCGTGCTGATCGACAGTCGCGCAGAAGCACGAATCGCCGAGCGGCTCCAAGATGGCGAACTCCACATCTTAAGCGCGCTAATGCAGATCCAAGGCGCAGCGACACAAGCGGAGCTGCGTTGCCCGACTTGCCAGGCTCCGATGCAACGGGTGCTCGCGCACCACGTAGCGATTGACCGCTGCGACAAGCACGGCGTTTGGTACGACAAGGGTGAACTTGAGTCCGTCACCCAGGCGGTTCGCGCAATGAAGGCTTACGGGCAGCCGCGGGGCGGAGCTCCCCAGCCGCGCGCAGGAATGCACCCAGGGGCGGTAGGTGCGGCTGCGCTTGGCGTCGGGCTAGCGGCGAGTCATGTCCAAGCAGGACAGAACTCAGACCTTGAGGACCGCTTAGGGACGGCAGCGGACGTTCTAGAAACGGGCCTCGATGTGGGGCTCGAGGTTGCCGACGGGATCGAACTCCTCGATGGCGGCTTGCTTGAGGCCGGCGCTGAACTGGGCGGCGGTTTTCTTGAAGGGGCGGGTGACCTCCTCGGCGGAGGGCTGGAGCTGGTGGGCGCGCTGTTCGAAGGGTTGTGAGCTGCCACGGCTGAGATTCGCGTTCTTGTGCCGTGCACGGGAGGCGCAGGTTTGGGTATGGATCCGCCTCACGTTGGTGGCGGTGACTCGGCGGACGGTAGTGGTCGGCCTGCCTCGCGTGCCAGGGCGACACCGCTCAGCCCGATGAGCACGGCTCCTACCGCGATCGGTAGGGTCGGGAGTTCACCAAAGACCCAGTAGCCAAGCGCGGCGCTCCACACGAGCGCGGTGTACTCGAAGGGCGCAATCAACCCCACCGGTCCAACACGTAGCGCGTACGTGAAGAGGAACTGGCCCACGGCGGCCAACACCGCGCAGGTAGCGAACAGACCGAGCGCGGCCAGCGAGAGCTCCTGCCAGACGAACGGTAGCGAAGCACCGGCGATGAGCGCGTGCCCCAGGTTGAAGTAGAACACCAACCCGAAGACGGACTCCGTGTCGCGCATCCAACGACCCATGACGGCCATGATGGCGTAGGCGGCGGCCGACCCTAATGGCAATAGCAGTGCCCCCTGAAAGGTAGCGCGGCTCGGTTGGGCAGCGATGACGACGCCGAGGAAGCCCGCGCAGATGAGCAGCCAATGCCGCCGAGTCACGTGTTCTTTTAGCACGGGTACTGCGAGCGCAGTCATCAGGAAGGGCGCAACAAAAAAGAGAACCGTCGTGTCAGCGAGCGGCAGTTTCCCGAGAGCTACGAAGAACAGCGTGGGCGCAAAGAAACCGATAAGCGCTCGCAACGTGTGGGCCGGTAGACGGTCTGTGCGGAGGCTCCGCAGGCGAGTTCGCCAGAGGCTCCACAGGAAAAGGCCGGCACTGATGATGGCACCCCGCAGGGCCATAAGCTGTAGCACCGAATACTGCGCCTCCACGAGCCCCTTCACCAGGGCGTCCATGCCCGTCATGACCAGCACCCCGAGCGCCATGCAGCCGATGGCGAGCCACTGACGATGTCGATCGCCGGCTGGCGGAGGATTATCCCCGGCGCCCTCGAGTGAGTTGCTGTCGTTCGGGGGCCGCATGTCTCGCGGTCATACCCGAACCGCGATAGTCGGTCAGCGCCTTCTTCCATGTTGGCGGCGGTATCCCCAGGGCAGAGACGTTGAGAATCGCATGGGCCACCCCGACTCGGCGGAGCCCGAGAGTGCTCGACTGGGAGCCCGCAAACACGGCAAGCCTTTGTGCAGAGCCTTAGGGCATAGCCGGGCGAA
The DNA here is from genome assembly GCA_039796375.1 of Pseudomonadota bacterium. GTDB lineage: Bacteria > Myxococcota_A > Polyangia > Polyangiales > Polyangiaceae > SZUA-265. The sequence goes on along the minus strand of JBDKJZ010000644.1, from coordinate 144 downwards.
CTGACGGGGCGCCTTGACTCTACCCAGGCATTCCGGTGAACTGGACGCATGCGATCTGTCCGCGTAGGGGTATCAGCGTGAGTCCGTGGGCGTTGCCGGCCCAGGAGGTTGCGGCGCTCGGCGTCAGCGCTCTGCTGCTGGTCG
>JBDKJZ010000643.1:0-3008 GCA_039796375.1 Pseudomonadota bacterium | reverse complement strand
CCCGTGAGCACCATTGGATGAGCATCAGCTCCCCGGTGGGAACCCAGATCACTCAAGCGGTAGGCTTCGCTTGGGCCGGCAAGCTGCGCAAGGAAGACATGGTCTCGCTAGTTTTTTTCGGAGACGGCGCGACCAGCTCCAATGAGTTCCATGCGGGGATGAATTTCGCGGGCGTGTTCAAGATCCCGACCGTGTTTCTCTGCCGCAACAATGGCTGGCCTATTAGCGTCCCTGTAGAGCGCCAGACGGCCTCAAAGACGTTCGCGGAGAAGGGGGACGCGTACGGAGTCCCCAACGTGCGCGTCGATGGCAACGACCTGTTCGCCGTGGTCGCTGAGGTCCGGCGAGCGGTGGAGCGTGCCAGTGCTGGGGGCGGGGCGACTTTGATCGAGGCGCTCACGTATCGCATGGGCGGGCACTCGACCAGCGACGATCCGAATGCCTATCGTGGCCAGGCTGACTTGGAAGCTTGGAAACCGCGCGATCCTGTCGAGCGAGTGCGCAAGCACCTGATGGCGCGCGGCGCCTGGTCGGACGCTCAAGAACTCGCGCTGCGTTCGGAGCAGGAAGCCCGGTTTAAGGCGCTCGTGGCCGACTCTGAAAAGGTCCCAAAGCCCCCGGTCGAGAGCTTGTTCGAAGACGTCTATGCTGAGCCCACGTGGAACCTGAAGGAACAGCGGGTCGAGCTGCTCACCGGGCCGCGCGCTCCCGAGCATTGACGGCCGACGCGAACGCGCGCTACGAGGCGGGAGACGCATGCCCTTACTCAACATGGTTCAGGCCATCGGTGACGCGCTTCGAGTCGAGATGCGAAACAACGATCGTGTCGTCGTCTTGGGCGAAGACGTCGGCCGCGTCGGGGGTGTGTTTCGCGTCACGCAGGGTCTGTTCGAGGAGTTCGGTGAGGATCGGGTCATAGACACGCCGCTCAGCGAGCTCGGGATCATTGGGTGCGCGGCGGGCATGGCCTTGTATGGCTTGGTCCCGGTTCCGGAGATCCAGTTCGCCGATTTTATTTGGCCCGCCTACGATCAAATCGTCAACGAGATCTCTAAGTTCAGGTATCGCTCAGGCGCCGACTGGACTTGCAACATGGTGATCCGTACGCCGGTCGGCGGCGGGATCAAGGGGGGGCACTACCACTCCCAGCACCCCGAGGCGCAGTTTCTGAGCGTGCCAGGGCTGAAGGTCGTCTGCCCTTCCAACCCCCGTGACGCGAAGGGGCTATTGATCGCCGCGATGCGCGATCCCGATCCGGTGATCTTCTTCGAGCCCAAGCGAATCTACCGCGCGGCCAAGGGTGAAGTCCCCGAGGGAGAGTATCTCGTCCCCCTGGGGAGCGCGGCTGTTCCACGTCCCGGCAGCGACGTCACGATTATCTCCTATGGCGCGATGCTGTACGAAGTCCTTGATGCCGCCAGCAAGGCCGCGGAGCATGGCGTCGACTGTGAGGTGATCGACCTCCGGACACTTTGGCCAGTGGACATCGACACGCTGCTAGCCAGTGTACGTAAGACCGGGCGGGTGATTGTGGTTCACGAGGCCCCGAGAACGGGGGGCCTCGGTGGGGAGTTGGTCAGCCTGCTGACCGAAAGAGCCTTTTATCATTTGCAGGCACCGCCCGTGCGCGTATGCGGCTTGGATACCCCGTTCCCCTATTCTCTGGAGATGGAGTATCTACCTTTGTCCCATCGGATACTCCCTGCGATCTTGAAGACGGTGAGAGGCTGAAAAAAGCAATGTCGAAGTTCGAGTTTAAGCTGCCCGACATCGGTGAAGGTGTCAGCGAAGGTGAAATTGTTAGCTGGCTCGTGAGCGCCGGTGATTCCGTTACGGAAGACCAGGACATGGTCGAAGTGATGACCGATAAAGCGACGGTCACCATCGGGGCACCGACCTCTGGTAAAGTCACTGAGGTCAGGGCGGCTGTTGGCGAGACCGTGCCCGTCGGGACGGTCATCGTCGTGATTGAATCCGCAGATGTGGCGGCGCCCGCTCCGGCGGCGCCCGCTCCGGCAGTGCCCGCGAGCGCGCCGACCCCGGTCACCCAAGCCGAAACCAAGGCTTCCGCGGTAGGCGATATCCGGGAGGATCTTCCGGGCATGGGCGGAAAATCCCCAACCGCGCCGACCGGCGGGACGAGCGCCTATTTCAGCGACAAACCGCTGGCCGCGCCCGCGACCCGCAAACTCGCCCGCGAGCTGGGTGTCGACTTGCGCCAGGTACCGCCTTCGGGCGAGGCCGGCCGCGTGACGGCCGACGATGTGAAACGTCACGCGGGTGGAAGCTCGCAGGTGGTCGTAGCGAACTCAGCGCCTTCGGCGGTTATGCCGCTTCCGAGTGCGGTTCCCGCCGCTGCGCCAATCGCCCCGAGCGCACTCGAAGAGCGGGTGCCAATACGCGGCATGCGGAAGCGCATCTACGAGAGCATGGCGCGCTCAAAGCGGACAGCAGCACACTTCACGTACGTCGATGACTGCGAGTGCACGAATCTGATCGCGCTCCGCAACCGTTTGAAAGCCGGCGCTGAGGCTGAGAAGGTTCGGCTCAACTACTTGCCGTTCATCGTCAAAGCAGTCGTGGCGGCCCTCAAGAAGCATCCGTACATGAACTGTCTCGTCGATGACAGCAGCGGCGAAATGGTGTTGCGCAAGAACTACGACATCGGCATAGCGGTGGCGACCGAGCAGGGACTCATCGTCCCAGTGTTGCGCAATGCGGATGGCCTCAATCTGCTTGAGATTTCGAGCGAAATCGATCGCCTAGCCAGCGAGGCGCGTGCCGGAAAAGCGCGGCGTGAAGACCTGGGGGGGTCATCCTTCACGATCACCTCGCTGGGTAAGGCTGGTGGTCTTCTGGCCACCCCAGTCGTGAATTACCCCGAAGTGGGTATCCTCTTCGTTCCCGAAATGAAAAAGGTACCCGTCGTCAAGGGCGACCAGATTGTGGTGGGTCACGTGATGAACCTGAGTTTGTCCTTCGACCACCGCATCATCGACGGCAACATG
>JBDKJZ010000642.1:0-3009 GCA_039796375.1 Pseudomonadota bacterium | reverse complement strand
GATCAACTTCAGCTTCATGCGCTCGGGTAAACCGCCCACATTGTGGTGCGTCTTGATCACCGCACTCGGGCCCTTGACGCTGACGCTCTCAATCACGTCAGGGTAGAGCGTGCCTTGCACCAAGTACTTTACGTTCGGTATCTTGTGGCTCTCTTCTTCAAAGATCTCGATGAACAGGTTCCCGATAATCTTGCGTTTCTTCTCCGGATCCGTGACGCCAGCCAGCTTGTCGATGAACCGCTGCCGGGCATCAATGGCGATCAGGTTCAGGCCCAGACGCGAACGCATCGCGTGCTGAACACGCTCATATTCGCCCTCACGTAGGACGCCGTTATCTACAAAGATGCACGTGAGTCGATCCCCAAGCGCTCGATGAATGAGGACCGCAGCGACGGCCGAATCCACGCCACCGCTGAGTGCACAAATGACGTGCTCGTCTGGGCCGACGGTCGCTTTGACGCGCTCGATGCTCTCGTCAACGAAGCTTCCCGGATTCCAGCTGCGCTCGAGCCCCGCGACCTCAAACAGGAACGCGTCGAGGACCTCCCGCCCCTTGGCAGAGTGGGCGACCTCCGGATGAAACTGAATGCCGTAGAGCTTGCGCTCCGGATCGGCGATGGCCGCCAGCGGAGCGCCGTCGCTGTGGGCGATCACCCGGAACCCGGGGGGCAATTGGGTCAGCTTGTCGCCATGGCTCATCCACACGCTGGTCTCCTCCCCCAGCGAGAACTCCGAAAGGATGCCGATCGGCTCATCCACAACGAGCTTGGCCGGGCCGTACTCCCGGTGCGAAGACTTCTCGACCTTGCCACCGAGCTGGTGGGCCATCAGCTGTTCGCCGTAACAAATGCCTAGGGTTGGCAACTTCAGGTCGAAAATCCCGGGGTCGCTCTTCGGGGAGGTTTCGTCGTAGACGCTCTCGGGGCCGCCACTCAGGATCAGCGCTGAAGGCGCTGCCGCCCGGATCTGGTCGAGGCTGACGGTTCCTGGGACAATCTCACAGTAGACCTGGCTCTCTCGGACACGGCGCGCGATCAGCTGGGTGTACTGTGAGCCGTAGTCGAGGATCAGGACGCTTTGTCGGGCGGTCATGCGCGCCGAGCTAGCACGAAACAGCTCCACCGAGGAATCTCATTCCGGCGGAGGTTTGGGGCGGACCAGGATTAAGGAGTCGGGGGTCAGTCGAGCCTCCACGAAACGACGCACCTGTAGCAGGCTGGGCCAGGGGCCGCGCGGAGAGTGGAGGGCGAGCAACCGGTCGCGGGGGTCTGCTGCGCTCTCGAGCGACCCGAGCCGTTCGCGCTCCGCTAGGGTGTAGTCCGCTGGGCTCGGAAGCGCCCGCCGCACCTTCTCGACCAGCGCACGGGTCTGGTGAATCGCAGCTCCAAGTGAGGACATAGGTGCCCTCAGGGAAATGACGAGCGCGCCGGGCGACACGAGTGCCGCCGACCCCGCGTCGCTCAGTCCAAGCACGCGCGCGTGGCCCGTCTCGACCCTTGTGGGCGCCAGCGCTCGGGAAAGCCAGCCTCCTCGACGGTTGAGCAGGTCAGCGACGAGGCGTGCAGCTTCGGGGTTATCGCCAGGCGCCAGCGGCCAAACGAGGTGTGCGGAAGGCTCGTCGCTGGTGACCAGGTACTCGCCCGCTATGGGCGGCTGCTCGGAGGCAGGCCAAGGTGGGCAGGGGGTGACGTTGGAGCCGCCCAGCAGCTCAAAGAGCCGACGGCGCACGCGGGTCGCCATGACGCCAGAGGGCGCCAGTATCGCCAGCTTGAGCGGACCCGCGACGTAGCCGTCCAGGGCCTCCCGTCCCCGCTCTGCCGATGCGCCGAGCACCGCTGATGCCACGCCGGGAGGGAAGAGCCACGACGGGTTTCCGTGACTCGCGAGCCCGAGCGCGAGTTCCCATCCGGCGTCGCTTGGCAAGCGCTGAAACTGCGCTCCCCGAGCGGCTGCTGGCGGTTCGAGGTCCGCCGCGGGAATCAGCAAGTGCCGCGCTAGACGCTCTGCCAGGCGCTCCGGGGCGTCGCTTCGAGCGGCCGCCTCGTGGGCAAAGAGCCCGAGGCCGCGTTCGGAAATCCACGCCTCGACCAGCGGCGCTCCGCGGGTCGAGGCGTATAGCGCTGCCGCGGTATGCCCCGCGTCGTGGACCGCCTCGTGCCGCGTCGGGCAGGCATGGCTCATCAGTGCCCACACTTGGCCTTGGCCGGGTTCCACCTGCACTCGGGCCGGAAACAGGGGCGTGTTCTGAAGGTCGTGAGCTCCAGAGGGGACGCTCGCAAACTCTGCGGCAGCTGAGCTCAGGGGCTTCTCGAGGCTCTCAGCACCCGTCCCGAAGTATCGGAGCACCCATCGCGGCGCGGCAGAAGCCACCCCGCGATGGAGCGCAGCCCACCCCGCGCGCGCAGAGGCCTCACGAGGATCGGCAGCGACCAAGGCAAAGTGGGTCACACCTAGGTCGTCGCTCACTGCGAGTGCCCGCCGCAGCTCTCCTGCGACTCGGCGACCCAGGTCGACAACGCGCTCTGCGCTCTGCGTTCTCGAAGTCCCGAGCGAGACGGCGAGGCACCCCCCGGTCAGCTGAACACCTGCATGAATCGTTTGCACCGTCCACTCGGCCCGCGCGGCCAGCAAGTGCAAGAGCGCGTCGGGTTGCCTGAGCGACTCGGCAGCAGCGTCTAGCCGCGTCGCCTCAGGAGTGCGCACTGCCACGCTGAACTCAGCGCCCTCTCCGGGACTTGCGAAGACGAAGACGCGGTCGGCATCGGGCCAGTCACTCTGCTGAGCGTCCCCTTCTGGCCAGCCCGGGGTCACTTGATACGTCGTTTGTAGCGAATCCAGGGTGGCGCGGGGACCGACAATCGAAAGCGCTGTGTTCTGAGGGCCCAGTGAGGCTTGCAGCTCGGCCAAGCCCAGACGTGCGCCCTCGGAGCCACACAGATCGGGAGCGGAGGTGGGCGCGAACGTGGGAGAGTAGCGACTCGCCTCAGCGGCGGATAACGTCTGAAATAG
>JBDKJZ010000641.1:0-3010 GCA_039796375.1 Pseudomonadota bacterium | reverse complement strand
TGAAGTGGGCGCCCGCCCTCCGTCGCTCCACGCTTGGCTGCACCACCCAAGCCCCGGCGACTTGCTGGGAGCAGCTCAGGTCGGAGAGCAGCTTCTCCATTCGCGTCGGATCGTTCGCGCTCTTCAGAGGCGCGTCGAGCCGACGGATCTCTTTCGCGCTCAGGCCCGTCTCTCTTCTCAGCGCGAGGCCGCGGACGTCGGGCGGTTCGACCACCAAGCGCTTGGCCTGGACCCACGTTCGCGTGGGTCCTATGCAAAACCCCGTACTGGGCAGTCGTATCAAGCGGTTTGCTAGGAGGAATTGGTGAACCTGCCCGAGTTCGGCGACGCCTGCCGGGGCGCCAATACCGAGGATCCCAGCGATTTCAGTCAACGCGTCCTCGTCTCGGGTCTCGAGGCGGCCCCGCGGCGCGAGTTCGATGGCGAGATCTGCCGACAGCTCCGTGCCAGCGCAGAGCTGGCCTACAAAGCTGCTGAAGACAGCTTGCCCCACCGCGGGCTCTTCCCGGTCACACCGGCTCGCGGTTAACGAGAGGCTAACCTGCTCGAGCGCCGATCCAAGCCGCGCCGTGCTGGTGCGCAGAGTTTCGGCAGGGTTCAGAGCGCCCATCTCCGAGGGCTGACGCCGGCGCATTTGAGGTCAGCGCCCGGGATGGACTCAGTCGTGCGGCTTGTCGCCAGCAGGTTTCTTAGGGGTGCCCAGGAGCAAAATTACGGGCACGATGCTGATGCAAAGAATCAGCATCCCGACGATAGATACTAGGTTAACCAGGCCGTTTTCCATTGTGCCACACCATAGCCGAGTGGCCCGAGCGCGCAAGCCCCAAGCCATCCGACAAAACGACGAATATCCGGAGCCCCCCTGGCATAGCGGCCAAATACGTCTTCACCGGCTCACCCTGAGGGGGGTAGTGGCCGCTCGGGGCGAGTGTTATAGGTCCATCCCGATGATCAACGACGTCTATTCAGAACTCGAAGCTTCTATCGTCAAGGCCCAGGACGCGCTCAAGCGTGAGCTGAGCAAGCTGCGCACCGGTCGCGCTCACCCTGGCATGCTCGACACGATCAAGGTGGACTACTACGGGACGGCAACCCCGATCGCACAGATGGCCAATGTCTCCGTCCCTGAACCGCGAATGCTGACTGTCAAACCTTGGGACAAAAGCACGATGCAGGCCGTCGAGAAGGCGATCCGAGAGAGTAACCTCGGCCTGAACCCCCAGAACGATGGAGATCTGCTGCGTGTGCCTGTGCCGCCGCTCAGTGAGGAGCGTCGGCGCGACTTGGTGAAGATCGCCAAGAAGAGCGGGGAGGACTGCAAGATCGTGATCCGTAAGGCCCGTCACGACGCGATCGACATGCTTGCCGAACTCAAAAAAGACGGGGGCGCGTCTGAGGACGAGGTCGAGCGAGCCAAGAAGAGGGTCGAGGAAATAGTCTCCTCAGGCGTCCAGGCCGTCGACAGCCAAATCCACAACAAAGAGTCCGAAATCATGCAGGTCTGAAGCCTAACCAGTGCGGAAATGCCGGGTTCTCGGACCATCTTGGATGAACAGTTGCGCACATCTATGACCGCGGGGTAGCATGACGCCAATGCGGGCGATTGCTGCCGGAATGAGCGATGTTGGTCTTCAGCGGGAGCACAACGAAGACTGCTTCGCGGTTGTTCCGAAACACGAGCTGTTTATCGTCGCAGACGGAATGGGAGGGCACAAGGCGGGCGACGTCGCCAGTCGGCTGGCTTCCGAGTCCATCACGGACTTCTTCCGCCGAACCGAGGCGGACGATGTCACGTGGCCATTCCATTTTGATAGCGACCTCTCCGATGAGGAGAATCGCCTCGTCACCTCGATTAGGTTAGCCAATCGGCAGATCTATGAACACAGCATGCGCTCGAAGGATCTGCGCGGAATGGGCACGACCGTGGTCGGCGCCCTGTTCAGTCCGAAGAAGGAGCGCATGTACATCGGCCACGTCGGAGACAGTCGGGCGTATCGAGTGCGCGATGGCGGGATCTCGCAGCTGACCCGGGACCATTCACTCGTGAACGACTATCTGGCGGCGATGCCAGATATGCCCGAGGAACAACGAAGTGAGCTGCCGAAGAATGTGATTACGCGAGCGCTGGGCATGCAGGACAGCGTCGAGGTGGACCTGGTGAGCGATGAGACCAAGCTAGAAGACGTCTACGTGCTTTGCTCCGATGGGCTTAGCGGCATGGTGGATGATGATGACATTCTGCGTGTCGTCGAGCAGCTGAAAGAGCCCCGGGCCATTTGTGACCGTCTGGTTACGCTCGCCAATGAGCAGGGTGGGGAAGACAACGTTACGGCGGTCGTTGTCCGGATCGTCGATGGCACCAGCCGCGCTAGCCTTGAATTCGCGACCACGCAGCAAATGCCTAGCCTGGCGGCCACGCTAAAGCAGAACTCAGACGCTCCGGAGTCTGGCACTGGCGGGGCAGACTAGGCGGACCTCAGCGGGGGACGCCGGGCCCAAGGACTAGTCAGCTGTTGTCCTGACAGCCAGCGAAAGCAATAGGCCAGGGCCACGGCGGACTGGCCCTGAACACTGGCGCGATGACCCTAGCGGTCGGTTGTTCTAGCGATCACACTGCTCCAACACCACAGTTCCAACTGCCTTGCACACATTCGACGGCCGACTCTTGTTCATGAACTGCGGACAATCGTAAGTCAGCTGAATCGCGCCGCCGCCCTCAAGGACTTCGTCGACGGTCAGGGTGCAGACTGAGCTGCTCATGAAAGAGTCGAGCTGGGGGCTGATCCAACTGATCTGTGCGTTGGTGCCGATACCCGCGATAACTTCGGCTGCGGAAAGCTGGAACACCCTGCCCCTATCATCGCTGACAGAAGCACTCACAGAATAGGAACCGGCGGCAGACTCCACGACTGAGCAGCTAACCTTGGCTCCGGAGCTACCGTCCGTTGCCCGCGGCAGCATACTCAGGTCATCCTCCGTCGTGTTCGGGTTCAAGCGAAGGACTTCTCCC
>JBDKJZ010000640.1:0-3045 GCA_039796375.1 Pseudomonadota bacterium | reverse complement strand
GGCGGAAGCCGAGCCGGCTCGCCCCAACGTTCCGGGCGACGAGCTCCCAGGCGCCGCAGAGGATCTGCCGACCACGACTGAGGCGCTGAACACCCAGCTCAGCACGCCGTATCAGCCGAAGCCGGGCGGGTACCTAGTGAAGTTTAACCTGGAAGACGCGGATCTCGCCGAACTCGTAAATCATATCAGCGGGCTCACTGGGCGCCGGTTCATCTACGGGGCCAAGGTCAGGCAGATTAAGGTCACGGTCGTATCGCCTACGCCGGTGACCATCAACGAAGCGTACGAGGCGTTTTTATCGATTCTCAACGCGAACGGCATGACGGTCGTTCCCCACGGACGCTTCTTCAAGATCATCGATTCGGGCGGAATCGTCTCGCAGGGGACACCAGTCTATTCTCGCGGTGCCCCCGTTCCCGACAGTGACGCGATGATCACGCGCCTGTACCGCTTGAAATACGCCCCCACGGGCGAGGTCGTGCAGGTCTTGAGCAAGTTCAAGACTAAGGAAGGCGACATCACGGCCTACGACGCTGGCCAGCTACTGATCCTGACCGACACGGGGGCGAACATCCGGCGGATGATCCGGATCATCGAGGAAGTCGACGTGGGCGGCAGCAGCAGCAAGATGTGGATTGAACCGGTCTACTACGGCGCAGCTGCTGATGTCGCCAAACAGATCAACGACATCTATGAGCTGAATAAGCCCGGCAACGGTAGCGGTCTCAGTCGCGTTATAGCGGAGGAGCAGACCAACAGCCTTGTCGTCGTAGGGACTGAGGAAAGCTACGAACGGCTGCTCGAGTTGTTACGCCGAGTGGACACCGCGCCAGCTGCAGAGGGCCGAATTCACGTCTTGCCACTTCAGCACGCCGACGCCGAAGAACTCTCGAAAGTGCTCTCGAAAATGCTGGGTGGCAGCTCGGGGGCGGCTGCTGGGGCGGCAAAAAAGCCGGGCGGTCCTGGGGCGAGCGCTGAGATGTTCGAAGGTGAGGTGCGCATCACTGAAGATATCGCGACGAACTCGCTGGTTGTTTCTTCGTCTGCACGCGATTTTGCTCAGCTTCGCCTCGTGATCCAGGAGCTGGATAAAAAGCGTAGACAGGTGTTCCTCGAAGCCGTGATCATGGACGTGTCCGTAGACCGGAGCTCGGAGCTGGGGTTGGCCTACCACGGGGGAGCCACGACGAACGCGATCGGCAACGAACAAAGCGTGGTCGTTGGTGGCTTCAATCCGATCACCTCTATAGCCCCCGGGCCCGATCAGCTGCAGGCGTTGGCGCTTGGGGTACGCGGGCCCGAGCTGGACGGGACCCAGAACCTCCCGGGATTGCCGGCGGGGATCAGCATTCCGGCTTTCGGTGTCTTCCTGAACGCGGTCGCCAACAGCGGCGACAACAATGTGCTCTCAACTCCGCACATTATCGCGACCGACAACACGGAAGCCGAGATCAACATCGGCGAAAACGTGCCGCTGCAGACCAACATCGGCGGCGGCCTGGGTAACATCGCCGGTCTAGCGCAAGGTGCGGCTGGAGGAGCCAACATTCAGGGGGCGCTCAGTGCTCTCGGTGGTGGCATGAACTTCAACGCCCAACGAACCGATGTAGGGACCAAGATCAAGATCACGCCGCACATCAACGAAAAGCACCAGGTTCGGCTAGAAATTCAGGAAGAAATTAGTGAGACAGGCGCGGCGTCTGGGGCGCTCGGGGCTGTCTCTATCACTCAGCGCACAGCGAAGACCACGGTGGTGGTCGACGACCAACAGACCGTCGTGATCGGTGGCTTGATGCGAGACACCAAGCAGACCTCCCAGCAGAAGGTGCCAGTGCTAGGTGATCTGCCTGTGCTCGGGTTCCTGTTCAGGAACTCGACCGAGCAGATGCGCAAGACGAATCTGCTCCTGATCTTGACGCCGCACGTGATCCGAGATCAAGCCGACTTGCGGCGGGTTTTCCAGCGCAAAATGCAGGAGCGCCAGCAGTTCCTGGATCGCTACTTCGTATTCACTTCAGAGTGGAGTCCACCCCGCGACTTCACGCGCACCAACGGTTTGGTCGAGGACATTCGTCAGGCTTACTTCACGCTTGAGGAGCGTGAGCGCATCGAAGAAGAGAGCAAGCCGCGAGAGCGTCGGCTACATGAGGCAAGCGACCCACTGGAGCTCGCCGCCGACGTTAATCTTGACGCCGGGAACGCTGCCCAGGCCGAACCGAAAGCTGGTCCGACTCGTCCTGCCCGTCCGGCGCCCCGCAAAGAAACCACTCCGCGTCGCGCGCCAAAGAAGAGCGAGCTCACGAAGCTGAGAGTCCAGGCTGTCGCACGCAACGTGGGCGTTGTGCAGGAGCCGGTAGCCGGTGCGCCTCAAAACTTCGAAGTGGATCGGGTCGAATGATGTGCGGCTTGGTCATTGCCTCGTCGATTTGGCCAGCAGCCATAGCTGCGGTTAGGGAATAGGGCTACCGAGTGCAACAGCGCGCGTTGGGAGCTATCCTTGTCCGGCAAGGAATCGTTTCTGAGGAGGCCTTAGAAGGCCTACTAGCTCAGCAAGCGGAGAAGGGGACGGACCTCGTCGAGTTGTTGGTCAGCGCCAACGTCGCGACCTCGTCCCAAGTGACTCGCTCGATAGCCAGCGAGTGCGGCCTCGGATTTGTTGAGAAGGTGGATCCTGAGAGCGTGCCGATTCATGTCGGCACGCGGTTGCCTATCGGCTACGCGCGCTCCCATCTCTTGCTCGTCGTAGCCGAACACGAAGATCGGGTGGACGTGGTTCTTGGGGATCCGCTGGATACCGAGGGCCTGGATGACGTACGGGCTTGCTTTGGCAAGCACGTGCACGCGGTTGCCGCGCCGCCGGAAGTGGTCGAACACGCCATCAATCGTGTGTACGAGCGCAAAGACACTGGCTCTGAGCTGGAGTCGACGGAAGATGAACGCGAAGAGGGCATCGTTGACATTCTCGACTCTGACGATGAAGCGCCGATCATTCGCTGGGTGAACGGCCTGTTTTCCCAGGCGGTCAAGGAGCGCGCAAGCGATATT
>JBDKJZ010000639.1:0-3045 GCA_039796375.1 Pseudomonadota bacterium | reverse complement strand
GGCTCCCAGTACGGTGGCTCCCAGTACGGTGGCTCCCAGTACGGTGGCTCCCAGTACGGTGGCTTCGGCTATCGCGCCCCCGACTGCGTCCACACGTTCGTCCGCACCGCCCCGGCCAAACGTCGAGCGTGCCCCCTCGCCGCTACCGCCAGCGTTGCCGAAGCCCCCGCCCCCAAGCCCGCTCTCTTCGCGCCTCACTGAGCCGCTGAAGCCGCTCTCCAGCAAGCCGCCTCCCGTACCCCCGAGGCCTCCGTCGCCCGCAGCCAAGGCGGTCGGCCTTGAGGTCGAATCCGCCAAGGTCGCGCCGACACAACCTGACCCCGCAATAGTCCCTGTGGCTGAAGCTCCCAAAGCTGAAGCTCCCAAAGCTGAAGCTCCCAAAGCTGAAGCTCCCAAGGTCGCGGCGACTCAGTCTGACTCCGCAAAGGTCAAGCCCGCCCGCGCTGAACAGCCTCGGACAGAGCACCAACCCCCTGAACTAGGGGCCGACGGCAAGTCGCACGCCCATGGGCTTAAACAGACCGCTCCCGCGGGGTCAAAAAAGCAGCGCAAGTCCGAGAAGAAGGCCAGCCGTGCCCCCAGGACTGAGCCATCGCGGGCAACCTCGCAGCCTAAGACCGCCCCCAACGAGCGAAACAAGGCGCGCAAGCTGAAGCGCAAGCGAGAGAAGCGCATCGCGGCGAGCGCGCGGCATCAAGAGGTACTCGAAATGATGCACCCACCCGCTGCCGTCGCCGCGCCAGTGGACGCGCCTAGCCCCTCAGCTTCTGCGAAAGTGACCCACGTCGCCCCGCGAGCGACCAGCGAAAAACGCAAACGGGCGCCTTTCTATCGGCAGCCGTGGTTTATCGGATTTGTCATCTTGGCGGCGCTTGCCGCTTGGGCCGCCAAGGTTCGCTCGTAAAGCACCCACTAGCTCCGCCATGATGCACCAGCGTGGCATTGCGTCGACGCCCCAGGGTCCATTGCTGCCGGCCTGGGTCCTCGTGGATGGCTTCAATGTGCTGCACGCCGTCGTCCTGAGGCGTCAAGAGCGGGCGCGCTGGTGGAACGCGCTCAATCAGGAGCGCGTGGTTCGCCTGGCAGAGTCGTTCGCGCTAGCTTCGCCGGGCGGCCCCCCGGCGGTCGAGGTGGTGTTCGACGCCGGCTCCGCCACCTCAGAACGGTTTGCGGGGACAGCCAGCGTCGAGGTGCGCTTCAGTCCAAACGCGGATGACGCGATCGTGGCGCGTAGCCGGGAGCTTCAGGGACACTTTCACGTGATCGTGGTGAGCGCCGACCGAGCGTTGCTCGACCGGGCAAGAAACGTTGGGGCAGCCCGACTCTCGCCTTGGGCCTTTGAGGAGGCGTGCGGCGGCGCGAAGGCACCTTAGGTGTGCGTGGGCAGCGGGATCTTCGGCGTCTTCGGGTGGCGCCGGTAGAGGACTAGGTTTCGCCCAATCACCTGAACGACCACACACCTCAACTGGGGTCCGGCAACGTCGCCGATTTCCTTGGCCTTTTGCGGACACTCTTTGGCGACCTTAGCCTTGAGCAGCTCGTGGTCTTCCAGCGCGCAATCGAGCTGCGCAATGACCGCGTCCGTCAGCCCGTTCTTGCCAATGTGCACGATCGGTTCGAGATCGTGGGCTTGCCCCTTGAGAAACTGCCGTTGCCGGGCGTTGAGCTGCATGCGCGGAGGCATGCGCGACCTTGATGGCCAATGTCAAGGCGGCCCTTGCATAAGGGGCCCAAAAACAGCAGGCTCCGCTCAGGTCAACTCTATGTCACGCTCCTCCCGAGACACCCCCCCGCCCGCATCGGTCGGGTCAATGATTCCCACCCTCTACCAGTCGCACTTGTTTAGCGCACACCCCTGGCACGGGGTGCACATCGGTGAAGAGGCTCCGGTCCGCGTGAAGTGCTATATCGAGGTCGTCCCCTCGGACACGTTCAAGTACGAGCTGGACAAAGCTTCGGGGCTGCTAATGGTGGACCGCCCGCAGAAGTTCTCGAACACCTGCCCATTCCCGTACGGACTCGTTCCACAAACACTCTGCGGGGAACGGGTCGCCGCACGCTGCATGGAGGTCACCGGTCGAAGTGGAGTCGTTGGCGACGGAGATCCGATTGACATCTGCGTGGTCGCTGAACGCTCTATCTCTCAGGGCAACATCCTGCTGACGGCACGCGTCATTGGCGGTCTAAGAATGATCGACCGAGGTGAAGCGGACGACAAGCTGATCGCGGTCATGAAAGAAGACCCTGCCTTCGGAAACTGGCAAGATCTGAGTGACTGCCCGACCACGTTCGTGGACCGGCTTCGGCACTACTTCTTGACCTACAAGCAGCAACCCGGAAAGAAGAGCCCCTGTGAGATCGCCGAGGTCTACGGCGTGAAGGAAGCCCAGCACATGGTCGACCTCGCCCACCAGGACTACAAAGAAGTCTATATGCTTCAGCACGGCGCGCTGCGGCGTGCGATGACCGACCCCCCTTACGACGTCGACGGCTGACAGAGATGGCCCGGGCGGCTTTCCAACTGAACGCGGAGGTCGTCGACAAAGCGGCGCTGCGATATCTAGATCGCTTCGACTCGACAGTGGCCAACCTGAAGCGCGTCATGCTGCGGCAGCTTGGGAAGCAGATCGCGCGCGAGTTGCCTCTGGACGAGCAAGCCGCAGCCGGCGATGCCCTTCGCCAGCTGGTGGAGTCTCTGCTGGAGCGATACCAGCGCTCCAGTCTACTCGATGACGTTCGCTACGCGACGAACCGAGCAGACGCGCTCCGGCGGCGCGGGACCTCCACCCGCGCCATTCGCCAAAAGCTGCAGCTCAAGGGGGTCCCGGAAGCGGCTGTCGACCGGGTCCTTGAGCGCCCGAGCGACAGCGAAGGAGATCCCGATCTCGCCTCAGCCCGGAGCTATGCGAAGCGGCGGCGCCTAGGCGCCTACCGCCGCGCTAGCGAGGCAGAGTACACCCCTGAGCGGCGGCGAAAGGATCTCGCCGCGCTTGCCCGCGCGGGCTTCAGCTATTCGATCGCGAGCGCAGCGCTGGTGGCTGACGA
>JBDKJZ010000638.1:0-3048 GCA_039796375.1 Pseudomonadota bacterium | reverse complement strand
GCGGTGAGACGCGCATCGACTACACCGACGCCTCCCGAGTCTCGGGAGTGCTATCGTTGACCCCCGGCGGGCGTGTCCCCGTCCTCGGGAAGGTGTTCCAGGTCACGAGTGGTCGACTGACCCTCGACCCTGACGAGCCCGGAAACCCGGGCATCAATCTCAACTTGGTCGGACGCGCGGAGAACGGGGAACCGGTATTTTTGACCATCGGGGGCACGCTGGCCGAGCCTATTACTGAGCCCCCCATCGAGCAGCTTCAGTCCCTCCTCGGAGGTGCCGGCAACATTGTCAGCGGTGGCGTCCAGGCGCTGGGGGTGAACGAAGTCTTCGGTGACGGTCTGGCTAATCTGCAGCTACGGGTAACCTCCTCAGAGGAGCCCAGCGAGCAGGAGCGCCCGAGCTATACGGCCGCGGTCGAGGTGAGTGAGAACTTATGGTTCGAGGGCACCTACCAGCGCGGTCAAGAGACCAGCATCAACGCCGCAGAGGTCGACAGCAGTTTCTCGGGCACCATCGACTACCGCTTCCACCCCGATTGGTCGCTCAAGACGCAGGTCGGCACCACAGGCGGGAGCGTTGACCTACTGTGGCAGTACCGCTACTGAAGCACTCGTCGGCAGCGACACGCGGCCCCGCTAGCGGCGACGAGCGCTCGCGCAGCCAACCTTGACGCTCAGCGAGAATTCCGTCTCCGACCAGTACTCGTCAATGGCATCGCAAACATAGGTCAGCGGCGACGCCAAGTCGAAGTTGCCCAACAGAGTCTCCAAGTCAGGGACAATCAACAGGCGCGTCGTGGGATCTTCGATGAACGCGCGGCCCCCCGCGAACTTCAGCTCGGTCGAGACGACCTCCACATCAACGTCACTGAGCCCGACCCGCTCCAGCTCTTCTGCGAGCGTTTCGATGCTCGGACGGAGGCCCATGGCGACCTCGACAGCTTGCCCAAACTCACCCTCATCGTACTTGAGCGCGTACTCTTTAAACAGATCCCCAAGCTCTTGAAAGGACCCGCGCAGCGGCATGCTAACCAGCACCTGGCCCGCGGCGTAGGTTAAGCGCATCAACTCAGCGAATAGCTCAGCACGCCCTCCCATGTTCGCTATGGGGTGCAACGACATGGCATGTGAGAAACTGGCTGAGGGCAATTCAGTCGGGTAACCCGACGCGACCGAGTAGCTGAGCCCGCGGCGGCCATAACTCGCGGCCTTGTTTCGAGCGAGTTCAATCGCCGCCGCCGAGGGATCCACACCCACCACCTGACAATTTGGGATCTTCGCCAGCAGCTCGGCATCGGGGTATCCGGTGCGGCATCCCAAGTGCACGACGTTCGCTCCTCCGCCTGTCAGCATCATGTCCATCGCCGCGGTCCCGAACGCGGATAGATAGCGGGGAACCACGAAGGTCTCGAGCACGGCGACTTCCGCGGGGGTCAGGATGTTCTGGCTCACGAAAAGACAGCTATCAGCGCGGGCAATAGGAATCAATTGTATGGATCCGCTCACCCAAGCGTATGCTGAGCGACATGCTGCCCCGCGTCGCCCTCAGCATCCTTGCGCTCGCCCTATGCACTGGGGCGGCCCTCGCCTACTACAGCCAGCGGGGCGCCGGCGTAGTCGTCGCTGGTGGCGCGGTAACCTCGCCCTCCCTGGGCGCTCTAGAGGCACGCTGTCCAAAGGGCACACTAGAAGACGACGGCGCCTGTATCCCTGTGCCCGAGCCTGTGGCCGCGGCTTCAGCCGGTTTCGATGCGGTCCCGAAGTTGCCTGAACGCCCCCAGTCCTTGGACGCGTACCTGCTACCCACGCCGGGCACGCCCGCTTTGACTATGCTTCCCCGCCCGCTCAGCGTGTCCGCCGCGATCTCTGGCGGAGAGCCTTGGCCAGCGGCGCTGAACCTATCGACTCCGGCGCTCCTCATCGAGTCGACCCCGGGCTCTGAGGTACACCATCGGCTAGCGCCGCCAGGCGCCGACGCCCACTCCGGCCGCGTTCTGGCGACCTCGCCCGGCGGAAAGTGGCTGCTCGTCGGGCACGAACTCCATCGCGCCGGGAACCCGCTGCGTTATCTCGCGCTCTACATAGGGATCGCCCCCGACGAAGGCGCAGCCAAACAACTCACTCAGACCCCCTCGAACGCCCCGCTCGGCAAGACCACCGGAATCACTCTGCTGATCAGCTTTCGGCAACTGCGCCCTGGAAAGGACTGGGCCGAGGGCCTGGCGTCTTGGTCCGCCGAGACCAGCATTGGGATGGACCCCCGCAATGTGTTACCCCTCCAGTAACCCTCTGCGGCTTAGGGGACAAGCTTGTAGCCGAAGCCGTAGACGGTCAAAATGTGCTGCGGCTGCTCGGGTTTCGGCTCGATCTTGCGACGCAGCTTCACGATGAAGTTGTCGATGGTCCGATTCGTAGGGTTAGCATCCACACCCCATACTCGATTCAAGATTTCGTCGCGACTCACCGCCTGCCCGCTGCGTTCGTGTAGAAAACGCAATAGCTCCACCTCATAGACGCTCAGGGCCAAACGCTGACCCGCCACCTCAAGCGAATGGGCGCTCAGGTTGACTTGCGCGAGCCCGATCGAAAGGGATTGGACCTCGGGTGCCCGCTCCATCCGGCGGAACAGCGCACGCAACCTAGCCACGAGCTCCCCAACACCGAACGGCTTCGTGACGTAGTCATCCGCCCCGGCGTCCAAGCCGCGGATCTTGTCCGCCTCCTGACTGCGCGCCGTCAGCATGATGATAGGAACGCGGGGATCGAAACGCCGAATCTCCTCGCAGACCTGGTAGCCGTTCTTGTCCGGCAACATCAGGTCAAGTAGCACCGCGTCGGGTCGCTCCGCTCGGGCGAGGCTAACTCCGTGATCCCCGCGCTCAGCCGTCAAGACGCGAAAACCCTCGAACTCCAGCGCATCTGTGAGTCCGAGGGCAATGTGCGGCTCGTCCTCAACAACCAGAATCGTCTTCTTGGTGTTCATCGAGCAAGCAGTCAGATTGAACGCAAGATTTCCGCGAGTCGCCCCGCGGAAATCTTGCGTGGAGCC
>JBDKJZ010000637.1:0-3053 GCA_039796375.1 Pseudomonadota bacterium | reverse complement strand
ACGTGCCGCGAGCACCGCGTTCGGCCTAGAAGACAACAACCAACCTACGCCCACAGCCAAGACCGTCAATGCGGGAAGCGCGATAGCCGCACTACGCAGGAGCTGGACTTCAGAGGACGGCTTCTTCACCAATCGCTATTTCTGACGCTTCTGTCGCTGAAGGACCCGAACCTGCCCCCCGCTGATCTCAAGCGCGGAGACACTGGATCCGGCGTAGTAGGACGACATACCCACGTCGATGCGCCAAATCTTCTGCTCGCAACCAGAGGTGATACCCAGCTTCTGAACAGTGTGACCCACGACCATGCGCTTGACGCCCAGGCTCTGGAGCACTTGAGAGAGCTGCCGGCACGCCGCCTCCGAAGGTTCGCCCTCCGAGTAAAGTCGCGTCCAAACCGGCGCATCAGGCGAGAGCACCTCTTGAGGGGCTGGACCGTCTCCGAGCAGCCACTGTTTTACCTCCGAATTGAGCTTATCAATTCCGTACTCAACGTGACCCATCAGCACCCCACCGTGGGCGAACACGCTGTCGCCCACGACCGCGATCACCGGGTGAGCCGCGAGTCTCCGCGCGTAGGTGCCCCCAGGGAAAAAAGCCGCCGCACGAGAGTGAGAGTTTGGTGGCAACTGCCGAAGGAGTGTCTCTGGTAGGGGCCTGGGATCCGCTCCTTCAAACTCCGCGAACCCGCGCTCGGTCACGTACCGGAAGTCCCCACCGACGTTCATTGTCTCGTGGTTCCCGTTGAGGATGACCACGTTGCCACCAGCTGCTTCTGCCTGATCTTTGAGACGGATCAACAGATCCAAAATGGCACGCTCGCCGTCTCCTCGGTCGAGCTGATCGCCAGTCTGAACGAGCGTGAGAGCTCCCCCAATCCAGGCGTTCTGATCGCTCGTGGCACCCACCAGCTGGAGCACTTCTAAGGTCGCCGCATAGTCACCATGCAGGTCACCCACGGCCACCACACGCGGTCCCGCTCGATAGGTAGATTTGGCGAAAGGTGGCAGCTTCTTGTCAGGCTCGACCCGCCCGCTCTGCGCCGCTGGCGCGGACTGAATCCGCGACTGCGCGGCGGCTCTTGGCGACTGCGCGGTGCCCACAGGCACCGGCGTCCGGATCTCTGTTTCGGTCGTTCGCGGACTAGAGTCGCAAGCGCAATTAAGGAGCGCCGCACCGAGCAGCAGGGACACGAGGCCTCGGGTGTTCACTTCTGTTTGCTCCTCATGACGTGCACCGTGACGACGGGTCGCAACCCGTACCGATCTTGAACCCACTGACGGACGAGCCGCCGAACGCTCTCCGCTGTCCGCGTCGCGTCCCCCTCTTGAAGGCCATTCCAGCGAGCTTCAAGCTCCAAAGCCAGCCAGCCGCTCCCGCCGGGTGCGTCTTCACCTGGCCCCTCCACGAAGCCGGGTAAGCCCTCACTCGACACGCTGGGTCGCCCTACGAGCGCCCAGTGGCGATCGCACACGCAGGCGATGCTCAGCATTCCGGAGCGCCCGAGTTCCCTGCGCTCCCTCAGCTGAGACTCGAGGAGAGCTTGGCCGCCAAGCTCAATGTGAACCAGGCCCGAGGGCACGCGCTCAGACTTTCTAAGCGTGCCGTTCTCGAGGATCACGCTCTGCCCGTTCTCAACCACGCACGTGCTCTTTACCCCTTCGCTCGCTGCTAGCTCAGCATGACGAGTCATGTGGTGCAGCGTCCCATGCAGGGGAAGGAAACAGCGCGGCCTAAGCAGTTGTATTAGGTGCCTCTGCTCAGGAATGCTCGCGTGTCCACTCGTGTGCACGTTTGACGTTAGGCGCGATTCTACGCGCGCGCCCAAGCGCATCAGGTCGCTCATCGAGGCGACCACAGCCCGTTCGTTCCCAGGGATAGTGCGACTAGAAAAAATGACGGTGTCGCCACGCTCGATGCCGATGAAACGATGGGTCCCTTGGGCGATGCGAGACAGCGCGGAGCCCGCCTCTCCTTGCGTGCCCGACGCGAGAACCAGGAGCTCTCTTCGTGGATAGGTCCGGGCCCTGTCGGCGGGTAGCATGAGCTCGGGCGGCCACTTGAGCAAACCGAGATCCATCGCGATCTCCACATGCTGACACAGGCTCCGTCCCATCAGGCAGAGTCGCCGGCCTGTCGCCTGCGCGACTTTTCCGAGACTGATCAGCCGCTGGATGTTGCTAGCGAACAGCGCCACGAACACCCGCCCCTGAGCCCCCAGGACCAGCCGCTCCAGTTCTCGCCCGACCTCCCCCTCTGAACCGGAGTGGTTAGCGTTGTCTGAGTTAGTGCTGTCACTGAGCAACAACTCCACTCCTTCGTCACCGAGGCGGTCGAGTGATTCTTCGTCCGTCTGTTCACCATCGGCTGGCTCGGGATCGAACTTGAAGTCGCCGCTATGGACAATGATCCCAGCGCTGGTCCGGATTGCGAGAGCGGTCGCTTGCGCGATCGAGTGAGAGACACGAACAGGCTCAATTTGAAAAGGCCCGACTGCGTATACGCACTTCGTCTCCACCTCGCGAAGGTCGAGGGAGTCCAGCACGAACCCGTGCTCCGCGAGACGACGCTTGACCAGGGCGAGTGCGTGAGCAGGTCCCCAAACCGGAACCTGAAACTCGCGGAGCAAGTAGGGCAACGCGCCGATATGGTCTTCATGACCGTGAGTCAAGAACACACCACTCAGCGCTTCGGGCTCGCTTCTGAGCCAGCGAAAGTCGGGGTGCACGACGTCGACTCCGTAGTCGCCCTGCGGAAAGTTGGTGCCGCAGTCGACCAGGACCCGACGCCCCGCCCCAACACCCATTTCCTCGATCGCCAGGCAGTTCATCCCAATTTCGCCGAGGCCCCCCAGCGGAACGAGACGTGCACGCCCGCTCAGCGGATCCGAAGTCGATAGCGAAGGGTCAGTGTTCATGCCGCGCGCGGCGGTCAGCACACCACCAAATGGCCGCGGGGTCAACGTCGTGAAGACCCGCGGAACCGTTGTAGGATCCGACGCGGGTCTTCAACCCTGGGGTGAGCGCGTCAGCTCCGTTCTGGAAATGCGGGGGCA
>JBDKJZ010000636.1:0-3069 GCA_039796375.1 Pseudomonadota bacterium | reverse complement strand
AGACTCTTGCAAGATTGAGCGAGGTAAGACGGTTGAGGCAGCGGACTGTGTCTTAAAGACCAGCCCCGAGATTTTCCGCAAGATCGTGGGTGACGGTTACACCCCCTCCGCTGCCGAGTTCATGGCGGGGGCAGTGAAGTCTAACAACCTACCCCTGCTTTTTACCTTTCAGAAGCTGTTTGCGCTCGACCGAGTGTTGCGTTCAGGCGCTGAGTAAGAGGGCGAAGATGACAACAGAGCAGCAAGCGATCGAGGTCGCGCACGTCCCGCGAAGGAGGTTCTGGGTTGGGGGAGCGACGGGCTTTCTTGGTGAAGCGCTGGTTACAGAGTTGCTCAACGCAGGGCATGACGTGGTTCCGACCTCGAAGCGGGGCGGAACTGCCGCCGGACTCGTGTGCCAAGCCGTGGATGCCTGCGACGCGGAAGCTGTACGCCGCTCAGCTGAAGGCTGTGACGGCGCGTTCTTCTGCGTCGGCAAAGTGTCTCGGAGCGCCGCAGACGCGGAGCTCTTGCATGAACTCAACGTGAAGGCCACGGAAGTCGCGCTGCCAGCGCTCGCCCAAGCGGGGGTTCCGAGGGTGGTTTACGCCAGTACCAGCGGAACGATCGCGGTGGGGACCGACCCCACTCGCGTTTACAATGAGTCGAGCGAGACCCCTCACTCTATTATCTCACGCTGGCCTTACTATCGAAGCAAGCTGTTCGGTGAGCGGAGCGCGCTCGGGCAGTGTCGTGAAGGCTTCGAAGTCGTGGTGGTCAATCCGAGTTTGTTGCTTGGCCCCGGCGACAAGCGTGGTAGCTCAAATCGCGACGTCATGCGACTACTGAACGGAACTCTGCCGGCGCTGTCCGGCGGTGGGATCGCGATCGTTGACGTGCGGGATGCCGCCCAAGGGATGCGTTTGGCGTTCGAGCGAGGGCGCTCAGGGGAGCGCTATTTGCTTTCTGCGGCCAACCTTTCGTGCGTGGAGCTTTTCGGGCGCCTCGCGCGGATCGCCAACGTCAAGGCGCCAGAGATCGTGCTGCCGAGGCACCGCGAGGCGGCGCTCCTTGGACACTGGCTCTACAAAACCTCGCTCGGGTTAGTCGGCGGGATTCCGGCGGTGGATGCGGAGACCGTCGATATGGGGAGTCACTTTTGGTACTGCGATTGTTCTCGCGCGCTCCGTGAGCTTGGGTTTGCGCCTAGGGATACCCAGGAGACCCTGCGCGACACGGTGAACGATCTGCTTGGATCAGATCCTGTCTCGTAGTACGGGCGATAGGTCGTTCACGGTTCGTTTTCGTCTCCGTCGCAGCGCGAGTCGTTGGCCGACAGGGCAGACTGCTTGGCTTGCCAGTTGTCATCGGGGCCACCGGGGTTGAGCAAGTTGAGTAGGGGACCCTAGGGTGGCCATTGGGACCGGAAAGTTGACCCAGGTCGCCACGCCGATGAGGGCGACCATTAGGCCCGCGGCACGCAGCTAGGCCACGCGAAACGCCGTGCCCCCGGCCGGGCCTGGCCGACGCTACGGATCACGCAGTGCTAGACGGGGCCTTCGGCGGAATCGGGGACCTTGCCGATTGACGAGCTACCGAGGGTTTCCTACAGAAAGGGGCATCTTTGAAACGCGGAGGGACGCACTGATGGACAAGCCTAGTCGGATAGTCGAAGCTCGCGCCCAGCTAAGGGCACGCTTCCAAGATAAGATTCCGCACACGCCGTCGCTGGCGGACAGCTCACCTCAGGGAATAGGTGAGCCGAATCGGCATGGAATGCCGCGCTTGCCGGTCGGGCAGACTGAGACGCGAAAGTGGCCGGTGCTCGATCTTGGAGTTCATCCCGAGTTGACCCAAGCGACGTGGCGGATGGTGATCGACGGCGCCTGCGAGGAGCCTACTGCGCTGGACTTCGACGCGCTCTTGGCGCTTGAACAGGTCACAGACGTGAGCGACTTTCATTGTGTGACGACATGGTCCCGCATGGACTTGAACTGGGTGGGTGTTCGTTTCAGTGAGCTCGCTGCGCTGGTGCGCCCCGCGCCGGAGGCCACCCACGTGATGTGCTACGGATACGACGGATACTCGACCAACGTTGAACTCGTTGAGCTGATGAAGAGCGACGTGCTGGTTGTCCACACCGTTGACGGCGCGGCCCTCCCCCGCGAGCACGGTGGACCGGTCCGCATGATCACCCCTCAACTGTACGCCTGGAAAGGCTCCAAGTGGCTGTCTCGGGTGGAATTCATGACCGAGAACCGCTTGGGCTTTTGGGAGCAGCGGGGTTACTCATCCACGGCTTTCCCTTGGCGCAACGACCGGTACTCGTGAGCGCATAGAGTTTCATGGCGCATGAGCTACCCAAGTCCCTGCGCTGCCGATACGCCGACTTGGGGGCTCGGGGCTCGGTCCGCATTTGGGGCATGCGCGATACGGCTCTCGCCGCACGAAGGCTGAGCGGCTAGCGGCCGCGGTGTGAGGAGACTACGCGACGTCGTCGGGCGTGAGGTTTCCGCGCAAGGTGTCAGCGAAGAGCCGGCAGACGTCGACCATCGTGAAGATACCAGCGACCTTCTCGCCTTTGGTGACCACCGCCGAGGCGACTTGGCGCCGGGCCATTTCTTCGATTACGACATCGAGCGGCGTGTTGAGATCGACCAGGTAGGGTTGAGGGGTCAAGGCACGCTTGACGCTGAGCTGTGACGCGGGCCGTCCTTCCTCAAGCGTGGCGAACTTGATGGAGCGCTCAGTGACCATGCCCAGCGCCGCGTGGTTCTGGGTCACCGGCAGATGCCTGAAGCGGTGAGCCATCATCACCTCAAGCGCCTCAGACGCCGTCTTCGTTGCCTCAATCGCGTGAGGAAACGGGGTCATGACGGCGGCCAGGCGGAGTATTGGTTTCACGCGGGGGGGGAGTTTAGATCCGCATTCGGGACGATGGGTGCAAAAGCTTGCCCGGGTTGGGTCACGACTAGTTCGTTGGGAAAGCCGCCGAGGGCGGTGCCGTGCGGATAGGCAGCGGGGGTGGCTTGGGTTTTTCCGGAGCCGGCGTCGGCGCGGCGGGCCGTGGCGCTGGTGCGGGGGGTGGAG
>JBDKJZ010000635.1:0-3072 GCA_039796375.1 Pseudomonadota bacterium | reverse complement strand
TGAGAACCCAAAACACTGGCAAATGGATGTCCCCGGCGCGGAGGTCATCCCCGCCCGTGACTACCTCACCGACTCCCGGTTCTTGTCGATGCGCCACGCAAAGGTGTTCAACCTTTGCACCAGCTACGCCTACCAAAGCGTTGGCTACTACGTTTCTTTGCTGGCGGCTGCCCGCCGTCACAAGCCACTGCCCTCAGTCGCGACAATTCAAGACCTGCGGCAGTCTGCGGTCTTGCGTATCGTCTCCGAAGAGCTGGAGCAGCTTCTCCAAAAAGTCTTGGCGCCAATCAAGGCCGACCGCTTCGAGCTCAGCATCTACTTTGGGCACAACCTCGCCGCCAAGTACGACCGGCTTTGCCACGCGTTGTTCGCGCACTTTCCAGCTCCGCTGATGCGCGCCGAGTTCGTGCATGTCGACCAGTGGCGCCTGAACGCCCTGAAACCTATCGCTTCCAGTGACATCCCTGATTCACACCGAGAGTTCGTCATCGAACAGGCTCAGCGCTTCTTCGCTCGTCCGCGCATCTCTGACCCAAGCCGTGCCCGTTACGATATCGCGATTCTCACCAATCCGGGCGAGGTAGACTGCCCATCGGACAAAAAAGCTATCGCACGCTTCGTCCGAGCGGCGAAGAACCTCGACATGCGTGCCTTCATCATCTCAAAGCAAGACTACGGCCGCATCGCCGAGTACGACGCGCTGTTCATTCGGGAGACCACCTCAGTTAACCACCATACCTATCGCTTCGCGCGTCGTGCAGAGGCGGAGGGTCTCGTCGTTATCGACGACTCTGAGTCCATCATTCGCTGCTCGAACAAGGTGTACCAGGCTGAGCTGTTCGAAAAGAACGGTATCCCCTGCCCGAAGACTCTGATTGTACACAAAGACAACGCCAAAGACGTGGGCAAGGCCCTCGGGTTCCCCTGTGTACTAAAGCGCCCTGACAGCTCTTTCTCAGTAGGTGTCGAAAAAGCTAGAGACGAGGCGCAGCTCGCCGAGCGGCTGGCTGCGTTGTTTCAAAAGTCGGAGCTCATCGTCGCTCAAGAGTTCATGCCCTCGTCCTTTGACTGGCGAATCGGCGTACTGAACGGCAAAGCTCTATACGCTTGCAAGTACCACATGGCACGCGGCCACTGGCAGGTTCAGAAGGCGCCAGGCGAACACGACCGCTACGGCAGGACAGAGACCATGCGGATCGAAGACGCACCGGAAAAGGTGGCGCAACTTGCGGTCCGCGCCGCAAACTTGATCGGTCGGGGGCTCTACGGCGTAGACATAAAAGAAGTCGAAGGCAGGTTCGTTGTGATCGAAATCAATGACAACCCCAGTATCGACTCCGGCGGCGAGGACGCCATTCTGAAAGACGACCTGTATGAAGCCGTGATGCGAACGTTTCTGGAACGCTTGGATGCACGCGGACAGCCCTTGGTGGGGCCGCCATGACAACACCGCTTCATCTGTTCGAAGGCTTCGGTATCGAGCTGGAGTACATGATCGTCGACATGGAGAGCCTCGACGTCAGGCCGATTGCCGATGAGCTTTTGAAGCAAGTGGGCGGCGGTTATGAACGAGAGGTCGACCGGGGTGCGGTCGCTTGGTCCAACGAGCTCGCGCTCCACGTCGTCGAAATCAAGACCAACGGCCCAGTACCGAAGCTGGGCGGTGCCCAGGGACCGCTCCAAGAGAACATCCGGCAGATCAACTCGCTCCTCCGGCCGATGAACGCCCGTCTTCTACCGAGCGCGATGCACCCGTGGATGCGCCCGGACTCAGAAACTCGCCTGTGGCCTCATGAGGACAACGTGATTTACAACACGTTCGATCGCATCTTCGATTGCCGAGGGCATGGTTGGGCCAACCTGCAGAGCATGCATATCAACTTGCCGTTCGCGAACGACGACGAGTTTGCACGCCTTCACGCCGCAACTCGACTAGTGCTTCCGTTGCTACCGGGACTCGCCGCAAGTTCGCCTTTCTTGGAGGGCGCACCCGCTGAGCACCTCGACACGCGCCTAGAAATGTACCGGGGCAACGCGCGAAAGGTCCCTTCGATCGCTGGGCACGTGATCCCCGAGCGCGTGTTCTCTCGTGCGGACTACGAGGGCGTGCTCTTGCAGGGGATCTACGACGACCTCGCACCTAGCGACCCGGATGGCGTTCTCCGGGAAGAGTGGGTGAACGCGCGAGGCTGCATTGCTCGCTTCGATCGAATGGCGATCGAGATCCGCCTGATGGACGTGCAAGAGTGCCCTGGAGCCGATCTCGCGCTGGCCGCGCTGGTCTGCGCCACAGTGCGTGCGCTAGTCGAAGAGAAGTGGACGCCCCTCAAAGCGCAGCAGGCTTGGGATGAAACCGTACTCGCCCCTGTCTTGCTCGCCGGAATTCGTGACGCAGAACAGGCGCTGGTCGACTCAGCCGCATACTTGGAGAACTTCGGCATGACGTCCGACATGCCGGTGTCGTTTGCCCAAGTGTGGCAACACTTGGCCGACGCGCTCTTATCGACCGATCCTGACTACGCCAAGTGGAAGCCGTTCCTGGACGTGGTGTTCTCCCAAGGCACGTTAGCGCGGCGACTGCGTTCAGCGGCAGGTCCCGCCCCCTCTGCTGAAACGCTGCGCGAGGTGTATTCACGCCTGGCAGACTGCCTAGAGCGCGGGAGCCCTTTTTCTTTAGGCGACTGACCGCGCATGAGCTCAAGGGCGCAGTCCACGCTGGTTCTCAGTTGTGAACACGGGGGCAACCGAGTCCCCGCTCCGTATCGTGCATTGTTCAGCGCGAGGGACGCGCAGCAAGCGCTGGATAGCCACCGTGGATACGACATTGGCGCGTTGCCTCTGGCTCGCTCACTGGCAGTCGCCCTGAACGCCCCGCTCACTTTCAGTGAAGTCTCGCGGTTGCTAGTCGATCTGAACCGCTCAGTGGGCCGCCCCGGTCTACATTCTGAGTTCGCCAATGGCCTCAATGCTGCGACGAAAGAAGCGGTGCTCGGGGAATACTACTACCCGCACCGAGCCCAGGTTCGAAAACATATTGCGGAGGCTCTGAGCGCCCACTCCCAAGTGGTCCAC
>JBDKJZ010000634.1:0-3079 GCA_039796375.1 Pseudomonadota bacterium | reverse complement strand
GACCTCGGATTTGCCCGTCTCCGAAGAAGCGATTGAGACGTTGCTAGCTTCCGGCGTGCGCGCTCATTTTCTGAGCGATGTAGGGGTGGCGGGGATACATCGGCTGCTGCCTGAGGTCGAACGGCTACGAACCTACCAGTGCGTCATCGTCGTCGCCGGTATGGAGGGGGCCTTGGCGAGCGTAGTCGGGGGGCTGCTTCGGTGTCCGGTGATCGCGGTCCCGACCTCCGTGGGGTACGGCGCAGCCCTGGGCGGGATGGCCGCGTTGCTCGGCATGCTCACCACCTGCGCCTCGGGGGTCACCGTGGTCAATATCGACAACGGTTTCGGTGCGGCGATCGCAGCGCTTCGAGTTGTAGACCAGATCTTCGCGGCTCGAAGTGCTGAGTCTGGGTTGGCACCCGGGGAGGGGGACGAATGAAGAAGTGGGTCCTCCGTCCTGGTGGGAAGCATGACCACGACCATGACGGTTCACATGACCACAGCCATGGTTTCGAACTGAGCGGCCCCCCCGAGGCGCACCGAGCGCCCCTAGAGCGGGGTGCCGGCCGTGGGAAACTTGTATTCTTCGACGCGGCAAGCGGTGCCGCGGGCGATATGTGCATTGCCGCTCTCGTGGATTTGGGGGTGCCGTTTGAAGTCGTAGAACAAGCGACGGCGGCTCTCGGGCTAAGTGGGGTGCACGTCTCGCTTAGTCGCGCCTTCGCCGGTGCTATCGGCGCGAGTCACTTCGACGTCCACATTTCCGGAAATGTGGAGGAGCGGAGCTATGTCGCTATTCGCAAGCTGATCGAGTGCGCGCCGCTGAACGCTGAGTTGAAGCGCATCGCGCAGCGCATCTTCTTGCGACTTGCGGAGGCCGAGAGCCAAGTGCACAGGATTTCTTTGGATGACGTCCAGTTTCACGAGGTAGGCGCGGCTGACGCGATTTGTGACATCGTTGGGGTAGCCGCCTGCCTGGAGTACCTAGGTGCGGAGCTTGTTTGCTCTCCACTCCCGCTTGGGCGGGGGTTCGTGAAGTGCCGCCACGGCGTGATTCCGCTCCCGGCGCCGGCGACCGTGTTGTGCCTCGAGGGGATAGAAACCTTTGATGCCGGTCTGGATGCAGAGCTGGTTACACCCACGGGTGCGGCAATCCTCGGTGCAATGGCCGTCCGCTGTGAGCGCTGGCCCGCCTGCGTGCCTGTGCGGAGTGGTTGGGGGAAGGGAACGCGTGACCTGCCAGATCGCCCCAACGTGCTCCGGGTCGTCTTGGCGGACCCGGCGGAGCCGATCAGGGCTCAGAATTTCACTCATCAGCTGCTCGAGTGCAATGTAGACGACATGACCGGAGAACAGCTCAGTCATGCGGTCTCTCAGCTGCTACGCGGGGGTGCCTTGGACGCGTGGGTCGTTCCTATCACCATGAAGAAGGGGCGTCCCGCTTGGACCGTCTGTGCGCTAGCGGACCGCGCTTCAGTGGGTACTGTCGTGGCTTGCCTCATGGCCGAGACGACCACGATCGGCGTGAGGCACACGCAGCTATGTAGGACCGAGTTGGCGCGGCGGACGGTGAGCGTGAACACCGAGTACGGCCCTATCCTGGTGAAGCTGAGCGGCCAGCCAGGAACCCCAGAGTTCCATGCGAAGCCGGAGTTCGAGTGTTGCGTTCAAGCGGCTGAGGCTGCTGGCGTCAGCCTTCGCGTCGTGATCGCGGCAGCGCTCATCGCTGCGGGTAGGTCAGGGTTTGAATAACTCGAAGCCGCTTGCTTCCCAGTTCAACACGCCGCCTTCCAAGAACGAGAGTGGCATTCCCTGGGAGGCGAGCTTGTCAGCGAGCTCTTTCGCTCGATCTCCGCTTCGGCAGTACAGCACGGGTGTGTTCGGCAACATGTGCAGCTCCGCTAGGCGGGTCTCAATTTCATCCAAAGGAAAGTTCTGGGCGCCCTCAATGTGAGCTCGATTGTACACGCTCGCATCGCGCGTATCGACGAGCGTGATGTGCCCAGCAGCGAGCAGCTGTCGCACTTCTTCGGGGCGCACTGCGCCGCTGGCGCGAGGGAGCACCGGCTCGAGCATCTCACGCATCTGTTTCTTGGTGAGCACACCGACTTTGCCGTCGACAGGCCGGCCCTGTGCGAAAACAACGAAAGCGGGGACTGACTGCACCCCAAATTCTCGCGCCAGGAGGGGGGCCTTGTCGATGTCGACCGTGACGACCTTCGCCTTGCCCGACAACTCTCGCTCCAGAGCCTCCAGCTCAGGAGCGACCGTCTTGCAGGGGCCGCACCAAGTCGCACCGAACTCGATGAGAACCGGGAGCTCGGACCCTAGGACTTCGGCTTGGAAGTTCTTTTCAGTGACTGCAATGAGGGGCATACGGGCGAGCTTACCTCAAAGAGCGCCTGGGTCGGCGTGCCTTTTTTTGGGAGGCTCGCTCAATCGCCCGGCGCGTCAGCGAAGGTGTTGTCCCGCTCGCCGTGAGAGCAGGTACAGCGCCAGCGTTGAGCCCGTAACGCTGAGCCAGGCCAGCAATATCCTGCCTGTTGGGGTCTGAGCGCCCGGATCTAGTCCGAGCGTCCCCGGCGCGACCGCACCGAGCTGCCCGAGCGCGACCTCTCCAAGCAGAGCTCCCCAGCTGCCACTACCCTGCAGCCCCAGTCCCACGAAGCTCAATGCCGCCTCCAATCCGATTACGGCCGCAGCGGTAAACGCGCTACTGACGGCGAGAGACGACATCAAGTGGGGCAAGACGTGGACGGTGAATATTCGTCGCTTGGTGGCGCCGAGCGCTCGAGCCGCGATCACGAAACCCTGCGCGCTGAGCCGGTCCGTTTCGCTGCTAATCAGTCGCGCTGTCTCGATGGTTTTTAGTGCCGCCAAGACAGCGATGAACCCACCGATCGACGGTTCGGCTTCGCGAATCCTCCACAGGCCTACGATAATCAAGCTGGGCAAGGCCCCAGACAATTCCACCAGGCGTCCCAAGGCCCCTGCGAAGAGCTTCGGTCCGTACGCAACCACAGCGCCCGCGAAGCTGCCGGCGATCAGCGAAATCGACAACACACTGAACACAACCCACACGACATTGCGCGTAGAG
>JBDKJZ010000633.1:0-3088 GCA_039796375.1 Pseudomonadota bacterium | reverse complement strand
GCACAATGGTGTTAGTCACGCAGACTCGTCAGCAGCGGCACTCCGAGAAACGCGCGTACCTTGAACTTCAAGTGAACCTCACTTCCGAACAAAAAACAGCCAAGTTGATTGGTCTTCTGGAGGAGCTGCGGCGTGACATGCCTAGCGTTCACGATCGTGTAGATCTTCAAGCGGACGCGATGGCCCACGCGGTTAATCCCCAGGCCGTACTGACCGCTCTTGAAGAGACGCTCAACGCCCCGCCGGAACCCACACCGGGCAGTTGACGACGAACCACCACACTGCCGCCGCCAGGCTGCTCAGCCATCAGCCGCGCAGAAATACTAGGTTCAGCTTGAGTAACACATCGTCTTTGATCAGGTCGTCCTTCATTCCCGGATACTGAATACCGAAGTCTTTGCGGTTGATGGTAAACTCAGCCGCGCCAGACACGCTCTTGGCATCTATCGTAACTTTAGCAGGAAAAGAAATCGATTTGGTGACGCCGCGAAGGGTTAGGTCCCCGGTAATTTCATGGGTGTTCACCCCGGTAGGCTTTTGAGAGATCGCCGTAGTCTTGAATGTGGCATCGGGGTGTTTGGCGACGTCAAAAAAGTCGCCTGATTTGAGATGTCCGGTGAGCTTAGCATCGTCGCTCGTCACCGACGCCGTTTTGACCTCGAAGGATACGCCCTTGACTGTGTCGCCCTGAAGGGTAGCCGTGCCTACGAAGTCTGTGAACAGTCCTTCGTGCTTACCGGTTACTTTTGCCCCTACCCAACCGATTGAGCTTTCCGCCCTGTCAGCATTCAGTGTCGTCACAAGGGCCTGGGTCTGTTCAGCGACCACTGGCTTGTCTGTTGGGTTTTCTTTAGGTTGTGTAACCGCCTGGGTCTTGTCCTGGACCTTGGCCGCCGGCTTGTCGTTGAAGTTGTTGTCACAGGCGACTGTGCCCAAGGTCACTGCGGCTAAATACGATAGAACTAGAAGCTTCATGAGATGCAGTCTTTCTTTGGAAGGAGCGAAGTCTGATGGGTCCCGTAGGGTCGATCGTCAACTGGCGTTCGCGCGAAAGAATGTTGCGGGGATGGCAACTGCTTGGTTATTTTATTGAAGCGATGTCGCGTGCACACGCGACGCAGATACGATTCGTACCAGAACGCCCACGACTGGGGCATTTGGGCGCTTCCAGGCGAACGGCCCAACCGTGGTCGGGACTCACGCTCGTTCTCAGCTTGTCTGCAGACTTGCCCGCGTATTGCTCTGCTTCCGATAGTGCATAGCGACTGCGCCGTTGCGGAGCGGCGTCGCCGAGACCAGTTCAAGTCGTCGCGTGCTGGGCAGGCCACTCGCGTACAGGGTCGGGCCGCGACCGACGATCCTGGGTTGGACGAGGAACTTGTACTCGTCGATCAGATCCAGCCGGTCCAGCTCAGTCGCGAGTTTGCCGCTGCCAACGCCTATGCCGGTCGGGGTCGCGTCCTTGAGCTTCTGCACGCTTGTTCGCAGGTCACCGTCGATGTGGTAGCTGTTGGTCCACGGAAAGTCCTTGCGACTGGACGACACTACGTACTTTGGCTTGGCCTCCAGCTTGACGGCCCACTCGCGTATCGCTGGCGGCGCCATCTCGTCGCCGCGGGCGACCGCCGGCCAGTAGCTCTCCATCATCTCGTAGGTGACGCGGCCCCAGAGCATCGCCCCGCACTCGTCCATGAGACGGGTGAAGAAGGCGTGTGTCTCGTCGTCGGCGATTCCCTCTTGGTGGTCGACGCACCCGTCCAGGGTGACGTTGATGCTAAAGGTCAAAATTCCCATGGCGGCGCGTTTACTCCGAGTTGAGGGGATCAAAGGACTGGCACTTGTCGACGATCACCTTGCAGCGGCTAAATACTGATTCACCAGCGGCGCTGCCAAGGTAGCAAGATAGCCGACCGCAACCTAGCGCTACATCAACGCCCAGGCGCCAAAAGGATAGCGCTCATCGGGAGCGCCAGGAACGCTGAAGCTGAGCGACTAGAAAATAGACGGAAAGAACGTCACAGAAACTACGCTGCCAGCGCCGTCGGCGAAGGTGTCGCCCGCAGGCGCGCCTGCGTTCTCAACGAAGAAGCGCGCGAGCAACTCTAGGTGCGCGCGTTCATGATTCTGGAGAGTGAGTCCAACGAAAATATCTCCGTCGCTTCCGATGCGACTTGTTTCACCGAAAGCGAGGTCTGGTCCAACGTTGAGCCCCGTGTAAAGCCAGCTCGCGAGTTGTGCCGTCAGTCCGATTGGTAGGCGCGCTTCCCCTTGAAAACCACCCGCTCGACTGACCGCGCCTTGCGGAGTCACCACGACTGTCAAGAAATCGGCTGCGCGCAACAGTGCTGGCAGTGAAAGCTGAAACTGTGTGTCCGCGTCGCTGGAGAACGGCATGAGCAGCCCTCCACGCACCGCGAACTCCGCACGTTCGCCGCGAACAACACCGACCCCCAGTTGGACTAGCGGGTCAAGTCCAGTCCACCCTGCTTCACCCACATCGTAGCGGAGCGGAGCGGACAAGCTGACGTCCAGGGCGGGGGTTATTCCAAGACCGAACGCGGGCAACCACCCCGTTCGTTCTTCCGCTTCGAAGAACGCGATGCTGTCGACGAAGCCCAACGTCAACGCGCCAGCAGGAAGCAACAAGTTGCGCTTTGAAGACTCAGCGTGTACCCGATCTGGGGGTAAATAGTCATCCGGCGACAGTCGTCTCCCAGGCGGTCTCCGTGTTGTTCTGGCGAGCTCGAACCTGGAGTGCGGAGCGGCGTCCGCTGCCTCCGCAGGCGGTCGCGGCGACGGCGGAGCGGTGGAAACTGGCGCGCTCGGAGCCGTGGCGGTGGACGCAGGAGCCGGGGCGGCCGCCGCAACGTCCGCGGTGCCACTGTTGGCTGGTAAGGTACGTTCACCAATGACAGGTGTCCCGGGAGAAGAACTTGGGGTCGGGGCCGCGCTTGATGGGGGCGGCGGAGACGCGGGCTGGGCATAGGCCGGAGAAAGCAGCAGGGCGAGTAGGCCCGCGGCAAGCCGACTCGGTCGGGTCTTCAACCGGGACACTTGTTCAGAGCGGTCGCGCATGGGGCCACAAACT
>JBDKJZ010000632.1:0-3094 GCA_039796375.1 Pseudomonadota bacterium | reverse complement strand
AAAGAAGCGGTCCGCGACGCCGACGACCGGTCTCTCGATGCCGACAGTCTGCGCAAGCGGGCCAAGGTGAGAGCGCAGCGGGAGCAGGAACGTATCGGTCGCAGGCAGGCGCGTCGAGCGCGAGAAGCCCAGCGAGTGGCGCGTCGGGCTTCTCGCGCGAAGCGTCGAGCGACCCGTCGGGTGCGCATGGCCAAGCGGGTGGAAGCCATGGCTGAGCGCCAGAAACGTCGGGCGGCACGCCGCAAGGTTCGGATCGCGCGCCGTGAACGACGCGCTGAGGTCGAGAAGCAACGACGCGCTCGAATGGCCAAGCTCAAGGCCGGCTGCCGAAAGCGCGCAGAGCGGTAGACCGTCGCTGCCCGGGCTTCAGGGTGAGCAGCAGAGTCTAGCGGCGGCCAGACACCAACCGAGGGGCCTGGAGCTCCTCGTTGGTGTCGATAGACAGGAACGTCTTGAGCCAGTCCACCTTCGGACGGATCCGTGTCCTCACTGTTCTATTGGGAGTGCGACGCGCTTCCGTCTCCCAAGACCACAGGTTCGCCGGTCCGGCATTGCCTGCGATAGCGATCGGGACCCCGGTCATTGGATCGGTCTCATAGATAAAGAACGAATGCGTGTGTTCTTCGACCGCGTCCCACGGCGTTTGCCCACGGATCAAGATGATGTCGCCTGCGCGAAATTCTTCGTTGTTGTTGATCAGCCATCGAAAGAACTGCGGCTTGTAGCCGAGCTCGACGCGGGTTCGTTTCGGAAAGGTCAGCACCTCGAACCACTCCGGATGCTGCTCAGCGAACCTGACGAAGTAGCTCGTCTGCCGCAGCGCGTCGCGGTCGTACAGCGACATATCGAGCTTGCCCGTGGATACACCCCGTTCACCCAAATCTCGGCCACGCCACCAGCGCCCACCTGCGCGCTCGAAGGTATCGACCATGAAGTCGATACACACTTGGGGCACCAGGGGGCGTCCAAGTTCGTCAAACACGGGATAGCTGTCCTCGTTGAAGCGGTAACGTTCTCGGCCCTCCAAGTAGGCGCTGTGCCAAGGCCGGCGCAGGCTGCCGTCTTGTTGCCCGACCTCCGTCTTCGGTTCATCGAAGGGCAGCGCCTCGTCGATTTGGGCCCGCATGGCATCCCGCAGCTTGGACACAAGGCGCGACTCGGTCTCCAGGCGCTGCTTGGCTTCGGCAACTTCACGCGCGTCCGCTTCTGGGATCAGCTCGCCGACCCGCTCCAGTTGAGGCCCATCGCTACGTAGGAGGGTTGGCACCCAGTGCCGCTCGTAACGGAGATCCGCGATCAGGTAATCTTCGGTGATGAATGTGACCCTGGCGCGCTCAAAGAACAAGCGACTGCGCAGCGAGCGAAAGTCGCGGTGGAGTGCTTTCGGGACCGGCCCGGTGCCGATCCGGTCGAGGTGGAGCAGCCGCACCCGCTGAGCTTGCTCAGGGCCGTCCGAGAAGTAGTAGCGGCCCTTCTCCCCTTTGCGTGCGTGCAGTAATTTCTCGCCCCGCTGAATCCAGATTTCCTCATCGTCGAACAGGTGGTCCGGCCGCACCTGGCTGACAAGAGTAAACGAGTGGTCAGCCTTTTCGCTGTAGAGATAGCCGTCTCTAAGCAGCAGCTGGCGGGTGACTCGACGCTGGGTGGCGAAGCGACGGAGGAGGTCTTTCAGCTCCCGCCACGCGAAGTCAGACTGCTCAAACTGCAAACGCACGCTACGGACCCCCGCCTCTTCAGTCGGATCTGGCTTCGGCGGGGAAACGAAAAACAGCGGCTCGGCTTTGGCTCGCGCGACCAAGGCAGCTCTGTCGCGTTCGAAGCCCGGGGCTCCAGGTAGGGCGTCAAGGCCGCGAACCCGCTCGAACTCCGCGAGTGCCTGCGCGTGAAATTCCTGAGGATGCGTCGGCAGCTGAGTGGGCAACGTTGCGGGGACCGCAGAGGTTCCGAGCGCCAGCGCCTCCACCGAAGGGGCCGTCCCGGGGGTGCCAGTGGTCACGGCAGGAGAGGGGGTGTCTTGGCTACAGGCCACAGCAGCCGCGGCGAACACCAACCCAGTCAGACGTCCGTAGACCCGAAAACATCCCCTCATGCCGTCCATCGGGCGCCGATGTTATCAGAGACGCGCGCGCCGCCGGGTGCATTCCTGATTGCGTTGTTGACCTGCGTGGTCCGTTTGGGCGAGAGAACGTCTGAGCCAATGCCCTACACCTACGACCACCCCCGGCCCACATTGACGGTGGACTGCGTAGTGTTCGGCGTCGACGAGGAAGGCTTGAAGCTGCTGCTGATCCAGCGCGGTCACGACCCGTTCAAGGACCAATGGGCGCTGCCGGGCGGGTTCGTCGGCATTGACGAGACGACGGATGACGCCGCTCTTCGGGAACTTGAGGAAGAGACCGGGACTCGGGATATCTACCTGGAGCAGCTCTACACCTTTAGCGCCGTCGATCGAGACCCGAGGCAGCGGGTCGTTTCGGTTGCGTATTACGCGCTGGTGAAACCTTCTGATTTGCGTGTTCAGGCGGGCTCAGATGCTCAGGATGTGCGCTGGTTCAATGCGCGGCAACTGCCGCAGTTGGGGTTCGACCACAAGGACATCGTGGCCGTTGGGCTCGAGCGCCTGGCGGGCAAAGTGCGGTATGTCCCCGTCGGGTTCGAGCTGCTACCAAAGAAGTTCACGCTGGGACAGCTTCAGGCGCTCTATGAGCACATCCTTGGCCGACCCCTGGACAAGCGGAATTTCCGGCGCTCCTTCTTGAAGATGGGCGTCTTGGATGCGTTGGAGGAGTATCAGACGGGGGTCGCGCATCGACCTTCACAGCTGTTCTCATTCAACCGGCGCGAATACCAGCGCCTGGTCAAGGCGGGGTTCAGCTTCGAGATCTGATAGATACAGGGCTCAATTGTCGCGGTTGCCGTTCTACAGCGATGATGCCGCCGATTCCGGCGGGACTCTGCTGAAATTGAGCGCGTGACGATAGATGAAGGTCGCCTCTTTCTGTCCCGAATGCAGCGCAAGGTCTGGGCCCTGAAGGTCGGAGCTGTAGTCGTAGATCACGAACTGGTTAGGCTGGCTGCCTTCGAGGACGGCCGG
>JBDKJZ010000631.1:0-3143 GCA_039796375.1 Pseudomonadota bacterium | reverse complement strand
GTCGTCATAGAACTAAACAATGCTCCAGCTTGAAAGGCTACGCCGTACTGAGGGGGGCCGTCCGTCAGGGTTGGGCCCCCCTTGCCGTTGATGTCAATATGCCCGCCCAGCGGCGCCTCTAAGCCAACTAGGTGACGCAGCAAGGTTGACTTGCCGCATCCGCTGCCTCCAAGAATCACGAATATGTCCTGCTGCGCTACCTCAAAACTGATTCGCTCCAACAGAGTCACGCCGGGGTAACCCGCGACAAGTTCACTGACCCTGATAACGGGTTTCGTCATAGGCCGAGCGCCTGCAGCGCCACTGTGAAAATGGCGTCAAGGATGATAAGAGCGAACAGCGTCGCGACGACGGCAGATGTCGTGCGCCGCCCCACCCCTTGGGCGCCACCGCTGGTCGCGAGGCCTTGCTGGCAAGCAATGATTGCGATAGCAGCGCTAAAGACTCCTGCCTTTACGAGCCCAGAAATGATGTCGCTGGCAGTCACTGCTGTCCTCAACTGAACAACAAACATGGTCGGCGTGATGTCCAGTCTTGCGCCGGCCACAACCACTGCTCCGAAGATACCCACCACGTCACCAAGAATCACAAGAAGCGGAACGACCAGCACAGTGCCGACCAACTTCGGAATAACTAAGTACCGGAGCGGCGTGAAACCAAGCGTGCGCAAAGCGTCAATCTCTTGCGACACCTTCATCGTTCCGAGCTCGGCCGCGAACGCAGCGCCGCTTCGACCGCAAACGATAATCGCTGTCATCAACGGCGCTAGCTCCCTGGTCATGGATACGCCGATAAGATCCACGACGTAGATATCTGCCCCGAAACGCTGCAACTGATCGGCACTTTGGTAAGCCACGACAAACCCGATCAAGAAGTTGATAAGAACGACGATCGGCGTTGCGTCGGCCCCGACGCGCTCCATAGTCAGGAACGTATCCCTGAAGTTGATACTTCGGGGTCGCCTCACCGCGCCGAGCGCCGACAAGCACAGCGCGCCACCAAAGCTCAGCAGGTTTTTAGCTTCGTCAATCAGTGCAACCGTGGCATCGCCCACATGTTCGATCGCGTTTCTTCGGCGAAGTTTTCTTCGGCGGTGCTTCGGCTTTCTGTCGCTTCCGTAGAGCCGTGCAACGCGCTGTATGTTCTCCTGGCCCC
This sequence comes from Pseudomonadota bacterium, assembly GCA_039796375.1. Lineage (GTDB taxonomy): Bacteria > Myxococcota_A > Polyangia > Polyangiales > Polyangiaceae > SZUA-265. Next base: position 1,988 of record JBDKJZ010000631.1, on the reverse strand, counting down.
CAACGAACTCACAGCGCACGCCGCGTGCGATAAGCTGCGATCGGAAGTGCACAAGCAGCGCTACACACGCTCCGTCGATTTTGCTCACGGCGGTCAAGCTGAGCTCCACGGAGTCTGCTTCTTTGAGCTCCGACGATTTTTCGGTGATGCACTTCCAAAGCGTGGCTGAATCGTCCAAGTGAATGTCACCACCCAGCGCGATCCGGCAGGTCTCGCCGTCTTGCTCAGACTTCCACGTAAAACGCGCGGGCGAAACGGAGGCTGGGCTGCCTCGCGCGTCGTCCCCATTGCCTGGAGGACTAACCGCCAAGCCGGGTCCGCGATCCATTGCGAGCAGCCACAGTTGTGACCGTGACATTACGCCTCGCTAGCGGGATCAGCGTGGCGCTCCGCCTCGCGCTGTCCGCTGGCCGGACTTCACGCCGCCTCAAACGCGCGCCTTTAGCTGAAGCATTTGGCTGCTGCCTACCCCAATCGAGCATGTAGAATGCGCCACCTTGCATCGATCGTGCCGAGCCTCTAAAACGCGCTCGCCCACTAACCGCGCGGGCCCGACAAATACACCGCATCCCAGGCTTTGCGGCGCAAACTGAAAGCACGCCTCAGGCAATCCGATTTGTCCAAAGCTGAGCCTTGCGGCGGCTCGATTCGTGCATGGCAGTAGTCACTCCCGTAAGGCCAAAGACCCACCTACTGTGTGGAGAGACCGCTTGGGCCCGTCCATATTCACCCGAACAACCTATCATGATCACCACAACGACTGACACCCAGCTGGGCTGCACTCACGCTCCCCATACCGCCCCAGACCGCCAATCAGGGGAAACGCTGCTGAAGGCCGACGCGCTTCAGAACGCGATCTTCAACAGCGCCAACTTCTCCAGTATCGCGATGGACACGAGAGGCGTCATTCAGGTGTTCAACGTCGGCGCTGAACGCATGTTGGGCTACAGCGCGACTGAAGTCGTGGACACAATCGCGCATGCGGACATTTCGGACCCTGCTGAGTTAGTCACCCGCGCAAGGGCACTCAGCGTTGAGTTGGAAGCAACCATAGCGCCCGGCTTCGAAGCGCTGGTGTTCAAGGCCGCACGTGGAATTGAGGACATCTACGAACTGACCTACATCCGAAAGGACGGCAGTCGATTCCCCGCGGTCGTGTCAGTCACTGCGCTACGTGATGCGGCGGACATCATCATCGGGTACCTGCTGATCGGCACTGACAACACGGCCAGAAAGGCCCTTGACGAAGAGCAGAAACAACTGGATCAACTTCTGCGCGACCAGCAGTTCTATACGCGCTCTTTGATCGAGTCCAATATAGACGCTTTGATGACTACTAACCCGTCCGGTATCATCACAGACGTCAACAAGCAGATGGAACGACTGACCGGCTGCACCCGTGACGAACTCATCGGCGCACCATTTAAGGGCTTTTTTACTGATCCTGAACGCGCCGAAGAAGGCATCAGGCGTGTCTTAGTCGAGAAGACTGTCGCTGACTACGAGCTGACCGCGCGCGCGCGCAACGGAAATCAGACGGTCGTATCCTACAATATCACGACGTTCCATGATCGTAATCGCAAGCTTCAGGGCGTATTCGCAGCTGCACGCGACGTCACTGAACGCAAACGATTTGAACTTGAGCTTCTCTTGGCAAAAGCCGCTGCCGAAAGCGCGAGCCGCACCAAGTCAGACTTTCTGGCGAGCATGAGCCATGAAATTCGCACTCCTATGAATGCCATCATGGGCATCGCAGACCTACTGGCGAAGACTGAGCTCACTCAAGAACAGAAGAACTACGTCGACATTTTTCAGCGCGCTGGGGACAATCTGCTGAATCTGATCAACGACATCCTTGACCTATCGAAAGTCGAGGCGTCCCAACTTGAACTTGAACGCACGGGGTTCTCGCTCAGCGACCATCTTGAGAAAGTCTCTGAAATGGTTTCGGCCCGTGCCAGCGAGAAGGGCCTGGACCTACTCTGCAA
>JBDKJZ010000630.1:0-3143 GCA_039796375.1 Pseudomonadota bacterium | reverse complement strand
TAACTAATTAATGGCCGCTCCGCCCGCGCACGGGTCACACGAAGATAACGACACCTATACTTTCCCCGCGGAGGGTGTCGGCGCAAGACGCAGCGCCGCGGCCCTGCCTGAAACTTTCTATACATGGCGGCATGACACTGCCTATTCGCCCGAATACACACGGATGAGCCTGGAGACGCACACGCAGGACGTCTCAATGTCCACCATGCGATATTTATCAGTATTCTTGCTAGGAGCGCTCGCCGGCTGCTCCGCCGATCCCGGGCCGGGCGCAAGTCGCGACGCTGGGCCAGGCGGCTCTCTCCCCGGTGCGCCTACCAATCCAGGCGCCGGTGGCGCGGGCCCGATTCGCCCGGACGTAGTGGGCCCGGTCGTGCAGCTCCCGATGGATGCACCCGCGCTCCTGCCTCTCGCAGCTCGGCTCACCAAGGCTCAGCTAAAGAACAGTATCGCCGATGTGCTCGGGGTGACTGTTGACGCGGCGAAGCTGGCAGAGCTTCCGGCTGACTTTATTAATGAGACCGGGTTCGAGACGGCGGTGGAGGGACAAGCTCTCTCGTTCAACCACGTACTAGCGTTCTCCTCTATAGCGTGGTCGGTCGCCCAACAGCTAGATGTCGCCCAGTCCGCACAGGCCGTGGCGCAGTGCGCCGACACGGCAGCCGCGTGTACTAGCAAGCTAGTCCCAGCGCTCGGTCTAAAGCTATTTCGCCGCCCACTCGCGGCATCCGAGCTTCAGCGGTTCGAAGCGCTCGCGACGTCCCTCGTGGCGATTCCCGGCGCCAGCTTCGAACAGGTCTATCGCGGTCTGGTGAGCGCGATGCTCCAGTCTCCCCAGTTCCTCTATAAGCTAGAGGGCGAGACAGTCGGGACGGCGGGAATGTCCCGACTCACCACTGGCTACGAGCTGGCGTCCAGGCTCTCCTTCTATCTATGGCAATCCGCACCGGACGACCAGCTCCTAGCTTTTGCGGCTCAGGTTGACGCAGCGGGAGGTGTCATTGATCAGGCCGCGCTGGGCGCCCAGGTGACTCGGATGGCGGCCGATCCTGTACGTCTCGCCCGCGCGCGAGAGACTTTTTGGGGCGACTACACGCACGCCTCAACCGCGTCGTTCCAAGAGGCCGGCGCGGAGCTTGGCCCCGAGCTCCGGCAGAGCGTGCTAGCGACCTTCAACCGTCTCTCCGGGGAGGGCGCTCCCGAAGCCCCGCTTCAGAGCATGTTCACGGCGACCAACATGATGCTCACCCCCAAGGTCGCCGAGTTGCTCGGTGCTCCTAGCATGGGCGAGGGCCTGCAGGCTTACGACACGTCCGCCATGCCGCAGCGCGCTGGGTTACTCACCCATCCGGGGTTCATCGCTGCTGTAGGCTCGACTTCCTTCGTCGGGCGTGGCCTGATTTTGACGGGACGCGTGCTGTGCCGCGGCGTCACTACTCCTCCTCCAGGCATCGAAGCTGAGATCAAGATGGCTATGGCAGGAACGGCGGGCCTGACCCCCAAGGGAGCTTCGGAATTCCGTTTCGGCCTCGGGGGCGCTTGCGTCGCCTGCCATAAGACTTTTGAGCCGGTCGCCTACGCCTTCGAGCGCTTCGACATCAACGGCAAGTACGCTGAGACGGATAACATGATGCGGCCGCTCTACACCCAGGGATACCTGCAGGACGGAGGGGGTGGCGTCATCGGCGAGTATCAGGGTGTCCCCGAGCTAATGGCGCTGCTCGCCGCGTCTGAAGAAACGTCGAAGTGTTTTGTCAGCAACATGTTTGAGTTTGCATCAGGTAGAAAGCCGGCAAGCTCAACAGATGTCGCGGCCGTCAACGCCGCCCACACTACCTTTTCGACTGAAGGCGGCGCGTTTAGCCACCTCCTCCGCTCGGTCGCTCTCAGCCCAGCTTTGCAGGGCATCAAAGTTCTTGCCCCCGCGCAGTAAAGGTACTGAAACCCATGAAACGAACACTGAATCGAAGGTTATTCTTGCGTGGTGCTGGCTCCGTGCTCATCGGCTTGCCGCTGCTTGAAGAGTTCGCTGGCAATACGCTGCAAGCGCAGAATGCAGCGACGCCCGACCGCGTCCTGACGTTATCGTTTGGTCTCGGCATCGAGAAGCCACTGCAGGCCGAAGGCTTCGCTGGGCCGCTTGAGCCGCTAAAGAACGTCGCTCCGAAAGCCGCATTTTTCTCCAATCTGGAGAACAATTCCATGCAGAACGGCGCGACTGTTCACTTTAACAACGCCGCGACGATGTTCACCGGTGTCGCGCAGAATGGCCACAACGGGGCCGGTGGCCCTTCAATGGAACAGATCGTCAAGAACCACCTGTTCCCGGGCGGCGTCCCGACTATCAGTAAGGTTCCGTCGAAGTCAGCCGGGATCTGGTCACGCACCGGCGCAATCACCCAGTACGTCCGCCACTGGAACGACAACGGCAGCGCCGGTGAAACCCCTGTGCGCCGCCCGAGCCAGGTGTTCAAGTCGCTCTTCGGAGGTGTGAACATTCCCGCACCCGGGGGGGGCGGAGGTATGCCGGCTCCAGTGGATCCCAACGCTGCAATTCAGAACAAGGTTGAGCGCAGCGTGTTAGACACGGTCATGGCCGAGTACGACACGCTCAAGGGCGCAGGGTCGTTCCTCGGGGTTGCCTCCAAGGCGCGCATCGATGCCCACTTGTCGGCCATCCGCGAGGTGGAAATGCAGCTGGTGAAGAGCGACGCCGTGGAAGGCATGCTTATGGGTGGCGCGGGATGCGTGCCTCCTGACATGGCCGCCTATATGGATCCTGCTGACGTCTCCTTCTACGACGCCCCGAGCGGCGCGATCGGTGGCCCCACGGTCCCCTGGGAAGCTGCCCAGGCGGCTTTTCGGTTGAGTGGCGACTTGTTCGTCCTGGCGATGGCGTGTGACTCTTTGCGCTTCGGAAGCTTGATTTTCGTCGAAGCCGGCGGTCACATCCGCTTCCAGGGCATGTACAACGCCATTGGGGGGAGTCTTGACTTCACGAGTGAATTTGCAGGCAAGTCGCCCCACGACGCCATCTTCCACATGTACCAGGCGGAAAAGGTGCGGATTTACCAGCACTACGTCATGAGCCAGATGGGCTATGTGCTCGACAAGATGGACGCCATCACCGAACCCAACGGCAA
>JBDKJZ010000629.1:0-3159 GCA_039796375.1 Pseudomonadota bacterium | reverse complement strand
ACGGGCTCGTCCTCGGCGAGCGCATCGGGCAACAGCACGAGTTGACCCGTACTGTCTTCGATCACGCCGCGGCGGGTGAGCAAAGCCAGCACGCGAATGCGAATCGTCGTGACGAGATCGGCCACCTCGCTCGACTTCAGATGGGGAAGCTGCTTGAACTTCGGGGCTGCGCCATCGAGCTCCTCAACGAAGACGCCGTCCAGCGCGAGCACGTGAAGATGTGGATTAAGTCGAAAGTCGGAATTGACTCGTTGCACCGCGGTAGCCGTGCCGCTCTGGAGCTTGCGTCGTCGGGTCTTCGGGCGCTGGGTTGCCGCAGCGGCTTCCGCCTCGCTAGCCTCTTCGGCTGCCTCCTGTGTTCGATATCCACGAGAATCAATCCGCAGTCTTCGGAAGCTCCACGTCGTCGACGATCAAATTCACGGGCCACCCTCTTGATAAGACGGATTACTCAGAACAAAACGTCGTGGTGATTGGCCCGCTCCCCCATCGAAGTGGATGGCACAGGGTTCGTACCTCCCGGTAACAAGAGAGGTATTCGGCACTAGAACCGGCGTACGTCGAGTCCCGCGCTGCGACTTGACCGATCGTACCGGATACGGCTGCGCTGAGGCAGAACAGCACGGCGAAATGATCGCTCGAAACGCCAGCGCATCATCCGAGACTCCGAAAATAGCTGTTTTGTGGCAATCTGTGAGTTTTCAAAATAGGACCTTCTACGAAGCCTCCAAAAATGCCTGAATGTCTAAGGCTTTGGGCGGGGACTTCCCGATCGCAGCCCGCTGGTACGTTACTCAACTAGGATTCATTGAATGCTCAACGCCATCACTCCTCGCATCTGGTTCGCGCTCTTCGCGGCGCTCGTGTTTTCCCCTCTAGGCTGTAGCTGTGAGCCGCCGAAACCGGTCGGTGGCACGACACCGACACCCACCCCACAAATTGTCGTCGGCTTCTCGCAAACGGGTGCAGAAAGCTCCTGGCGCGTGGCCCACACCAAGTCCGTCAAAGACGAGGCCGACAAGCGCGGCATCAAGCTTCTGTTCGCTGATGGTCAGAACGTCCACAACAATCAAGTCAACGCGGTCAACGGGTTCATCACCAAGGGCGTGGACATCATCGTTATCGCTCCGCAGGAGTCTATCGGCTGGAAGCCCACGCTCAAGGAAGCTAAGGCCGCGGGTATTCCCGTCATCCTGACCAGCCGCGGCGTCGAAGCTCCGGAAGATCTGTACGAGACAGTGCTCGTCGCTGACTTCGTTTGGGAGGGTGGTCAAGCAGCAGACTGGCTCGCCAAGAAAACCAACGGCAAAGCGCGCATCGTAGAGCTCGTCGGTACCCCCGCCGCAGACGCGGCTCGCTTGCGCAAGCAGGGCTTCGCCGATGCGCTCAAGAAGTACCCCGAGATGAAGATCATCGCGAGCCAGAGCGGCGACTTCACCCGTACCAAGGGCAAGACCGTCATGGAGACGCTGCTCGAAGCGCACAAGGGCGAAATCGACGCGGTTTACGCGCACAACGACGACATGGCCCTCGGAGCGATTCAGGCTATTGAGGCAGCCGGGCTGAAGCCTGGAGTGGACATCGTCATCATTTCCATTGATGCGGTCAAACCCGCGTTCGAAGCAATGAAACTTGGCACGTTGAACGCCACGGTCGAATGCACCGCGGTTCACGGCCCTCTATTGTTCGACGTCATCCAGAAAGTTATCAATAAAGAAAAGGTCGAGAAAGTCACGGCAGTTCCCGGTCAAATCTTCGAGGCCGCTCAGGCCGCCGCCCTGATCGACACTCGCCCTTACTGACAATTCAGACCTGGCCCGGAGCCCTCGTCTGCTAGTGCATCGATTCAGTAGAATCGATGGGCGCCTGGCGACGCAACTTGGGCAAACCATATGCGTTCGCAGCTGAACTCCACCAGCTGCGAGAACCCGCAAGCTCGGCACTCCAGGTGCAAGCAGCCCTTCTCCAGAAGCCCGCAGTCCAAGAATTCCTCGAACTCCGTCACCACAAACTTCGGCAATCCCCGCTCTCCTCCATTCGCTCGCGGAATGCTGGCCAGTGCTCGGCGATGGTTTGATAGAGAACCGTCTCTGCAGGCCGACGCCTTTCGTAGCCGCCAACGCGCGCAGCAGCGCCCGGACGCGGAAGTTGAACAGCAGGCTCGCCCACGCGGCAGCCCCTGCCAGCGGCATGCCGCCAGCAATTTTGAGCGATTTCGCACTCTTCTCTGACGTCGCTCGGTGGCGAAGTAGATTTTCGCCACTGGCTTCGCCGCTTTTTCGCCAGCCGCGTGGGCGAGTAGCGTTCAGCTGATTCCGGGTTCGCCCACCAACATGTGTTGGCCAGCGAAGGTGGTAACACCTTCGGCTTGGCAAGCGCCCCAGAGCTAGAGAAGCCCAGCACGGTCCCGGCAGCCTCCGCGGCATCCAAGGGGGGCTGTAGCCTGAGCTCCGCGCAGTGGTCGTGGTTGGGCACTACTTGCGGGCGCTCTGGGTGTTGCTTCGTTCACTCGACGCAGAGACTTCGCGCGCTGACTAGGGCGAGCCCAGCGCAGCTTGAACGGTTTGAACATCTAGCTGGGTTCCGTCGGTGGTGACTCGTAGCGGCGTCGACGGGCCAGCTGACGATGTGGAAGTGACTGCCCGCGCTCTCCCCTTTCAGTATGAGGCTGGAAGACCCAAGGATTGATGCTTCGAGGTTCCGAGGAGGGAGCCCTTCAAGTCGTTGTGGAGTCTGACCCGCTTCCACTCGGAGGCTGTAGGCGCCCCTGGCTGGACGATGGCTGCGCGGGAAAGTCAGGCGTCGTGGTGTTCGAACCCTGATCTGGTATGGTCCACACGGGTCGAAGCCGCGCGCGCGGCGAGACCGTTCAACCCGATCCCTTCGAAGCAGGCCCCAATAGCCAGAAAGCTCGATAACCCATCCCGTAGCCCGTCCTGGGCTCTGGCAAGAAGCTCTAATGAGGCGTGTATACACAGAAGCTGAGCGGGAGCGATTTCTCAACGAGGCTGCGGGGGCGGGAGAATCGCTGTCTCGGTTTGCCCTGCGCCAGGGGCTCAATGTCTCGACAGCCTACATGTGGTCGCACACCCGCAGCGCGAAGCGTTGACGCGGCGGTTACGATAGAACGCGTCCTCGAGCAGCGCCACCAGCGCAATG
>JBDKJZ010000628.1:0-3169 GCA_039796375.1 Pseudomonadota bacterium | reverse complement strand
CTCCGCTTTCCACTGGTATTGCGTCTTGCGCTCAGGCTCTAGGAGCGGCGCGCCAAAGAACAGGGGACCTGCGGCAACGACGAGTGAGTTGGGCGCATCCCCTTGGCCGCTGCGGACCAGCGCGGCCGCATGATCTATCCCGCCCAACATATCCTTAACGCAACCGCAGGGTTCAAGTGCGCCCGCTACCGTCGACACAACATACAGGCGCAGCGTCGGAGTCTTGGGAACCTCCGCGGGTTGCTCAGCCTGAAGCTTGTGCGGGTCACGCTTGCAGGCCAAGGGCAGGGCTCCGGCAAGGAGCACCGCCGACAGCAGCAGGAAAGTGAGTGTCGAGCGAAGCGATACGGCTTTAAGGATGGCTTGTTTCATGGTCGGGACCCACCCTCGCGGGCAACCGGCGAGGCGCGAAAAAATTTGAAGGACGACTGCTGACGGGAACTTGGGCTCAGGCTAAGCCACCACGCGTGCGGGTGCCCTCAAGATCGAGAAAAAAATCGGGGGCAGGACTCCGAGCCGCAGGGCTGCTCGCTAGCCTCTGCTGGGGCTCTTGCTCACCCGCTGCCACAAAAACCGCCCCTATCGCCGACATTGCCGTCTCTGAACCGCCACAGCAGAACCGCTGGACGGAGTGGACCAGCTCACCGAGAGCTTCCCACTATTCGCCCGGCAACGCGCCGGCTCTGGGCTACTGCGAATGGGCTGATGAGGGCTTGTCCGCGGTAGCCCAACTCCTAGCCGAGCAGGAGGCCACAACCGGAGAGATACCGGAAGTCGACGAACTCGGCTTCGAACTACGCGTCGCTGGGGTGCCGCAGGTGTGGCCGCGCCGCCGAAGCGCTGTCGGCGACATCTTCGCCCCAGAGACGAAACAGGGCTTCGTCAACTGGTTAGCGTCGTTCGACGACGGGGGGCAGCGACGCTGCGGATTGGGCACCGCGTCGACCTCAGCTGGGCGTTCCGTGCTAACGATCATCGCGGTCGACGCGCTCGCCGACCTCAAGCGAGTTCCTCGCCGGGCGCGAGTGGGACAATGGCTTGAGGTTGAGGCCCAATTGCTTGAGGCCGCGAGCGACGCGAAGGTCGTCGTTTTGGGTCCTAGGGGCGCGCCTCGAACCGTGCCCACCCAACTCACAGCCGACTTGGTCCGTGCGCGCGTAGCGATGAGCGAACCCGGTCCTTGGTTGCTTCAAGTCTTATCCACTCTGAACAACGGACCTCGCCCGGTGCTGGAGGCACTCGTCTTCGTGGACGAAGCGCCCTACGCCTCCTTTCAGTCCGCAGAGGTTCCGGGTGAACACGCAGGAGGGAGCCAGGGCACGGCGGCGCTCGCGCTTTTCGCTATGCTCAACGCCTCTCGCCGCGCCGAGGGCCTACGGCCGCTCACTTACGATGCGGCGCTCGCTTCCGGCGCGGCATCGCACGCCGAAGCGATGAGGCAATCCGGACGTGTGGCACATGACCTTGGGAGAGGAACGACGACTGAGCGAGTCCAAGCGCTCGGATTTGAGACAGAGGTCCTGGGCGAAAACGTCGTCCGTGCGCCCACAGTGGTCCGGGCGCATCGGACGCTTTGGGCGAGTCCTTCGCATCGCAGCAACATGCTTAACCCGCGGTTCACCCACGCCGGAATTGGAATGGCCGAAGGTCCTAACGGACAGCTCTGGATGAGTCAGCTGTTTGCTTCATTTATGTAAGCGCGTCTTTGACAGCGGAGGATAATCAGCGCTTTCAAAACTCTGGCCCGTCAAGTTAAGTTGCCGCCGTGGTCCGCCAAATCGCTAAATGGGTGTTCGATGTGCTGCGTGTGAACGGGGCTGTAGCTGCAGTGGGTGTGCTGGGGGCTGTTGCGACCTTCACCCTGAGTCCCAGCGCATCGGCGCAAGACTCTGGAGCCTTCTACCTCGATCGAGCCCAGCTCTCGGGGGCACCTGACGACCCGTTCATGACGTGGCGTCCCAAACTGCACGACAAGGCGCGCTTCTTCGGAGCCGCAACTCTCGGTTACTCGCTGAACCCGCTTCGGATCTCTACGCTGACCGAAAATCAGCAGCTGGTGAACAGCAACGACAACCCCTTCTCGAACCAGGTGCTGGTCTACTTGAACGGCGGCGTGCAGTTCAACCGGCGCGTCGGGATGGATCTGCAACTGCCAATTGCGCTCATCAACGACGGCGGCGCCGACCCCCAAGGCAGCCTGGGCGAGGGCGTCGGCGGGGGTATCTCTCGCGGCACGGCCCTCTACGACCTTCGCTTATCTCTGCGTTTGCTAGGCGTCGAATCTGACAGCAAGAAGTTCCGTTGGGGCGGAGGCGGCTCCCTGTTTGTTCCGACCGGGAATGCGGTTCGTTTCTCGAGCGACGGCGACACCAACGTCTGGATCTACACCAACGCCGAGTACGACTTCGGTGACTTCCTGTGGGTGGGGATGCTCGGTCCGCACTTTCGTACCCAACAGGGGCCCTCACCCAGTGTCCTTCAGGTTGGCAATGAGTTGCGGCTCAGCACCGGTCTATTCCTCCCCCTGCGGGACGGCCGAATCACACTCGGTGGTGAGGTCTGGGGCCAGACCGGTATCGGCTCAGTCGACAATACCGAGGCAAACAAGACAGAGAGTAGCTTCTTCAGGGGTAAGAACACCCAGTTCGAGTGGCTCGGCCAAGCGAAGTTAGCGATGGGCGAAAAGAAGACGTGGTACGTCCAGGGCGGGGCCGGTACGCGCTTTGCTGCTGGTTATGGCGCCGCTGATATTCGTGTGCTGGCCCAGATCGGCTCATACCTGATGCTCAACGACGGTGAACCCAAGAACACTGCTCGTAATCGCAAGCCAGTGGATCAAGTCGACCTGGGTGCGGATCCAGATACTGATGGCGACGGCTTCCCCGACTCTATTGACCAATGCCCGACCATCAAGGAGGACGGCAAACCGCCGATTCCTGACGACGGCTGCCCAGACCTCGACCGAGATGATGACGGGATCCCAGACGCAAAAGACAAGTGTCCCGACGTTCCGGAGGACAAGGATGGCGTCGAGGATGAAGACGGCTGCCCTGAGGACGACGCCGACGGCGATGGCATTCTGGACAAGGACGACGCGTGCCCCATCGTCAAGGGTATCAAGCACGAGGATCCCAAGAAACACGGTTGCCCGCCCGAGAAAAAGTCGAAG
>JBDKJZ010000627.1:0-3171 GCA_039796375.1 Pseudomonadota bacterium | reverse complement strand
GCCAGCGATCCCCAGCGTGAGCCAAGCCGAGAGCGCGCCGCGCCCTGCTCGGCCGCCAATGAGCGCTGGGGCGGCGCAGTCGTATCAAGCTGGGCTCAGCGCGTTCGCGGCTGGCGACCTGCCCGCTGCGACCGCACAGTTTCAGCAGGCAGTGAGCGCTGACCCACGGGCCTTTCAGGCTCACCACGCCTTGGCCGCAACCCACGAGCAGGCTGGACGGACTTCAGAAGCCGAGTCCGCATACAAAGAGGCGCTGCGGGTCGTGTCCGACTATGAGCCGGCGATTGCCGGTCTTGCCCAGCTCTACATCCGGGCCGAACGCCTCAATGAGGCCGAAAGTTTCCTCAGCCGCCAACGCAGCATCGTCCCGGAAAGCGCAGCCGTTCTGGCGTCTTTGGCCGAGCTTCGGAGCGTGCAGCAAGACACGAGCGAGGCCCAGCGGCTGGCTCAGGAGGCACTCAAGAAGGACCCCGCCTATCGACCCGCGATGGTCGTGCTTGCTCGCGACCACTATCGCAGCCGGCGTCTCGACCTTGCCCTGTACACGCTGACCGCGATTCTCGATGGCTACGGCCCAGAGAACCCAGCCCGCGACAAGAACAATGCAGAGGCGCGCATGCTGCGCGCGTTGATCTACAAGGAGCAAAGCAATCGCAAAGGAGCGATCAGCGAGCTGCGGCGCGTGGTGGAACTGAGGCCAGACTTGGTGGACGCCCGCCTCAACTTGGCGGTGTTTATGTTGGAGGCCGGCAATGCTGCTGAGGCAGTCCCTTTGCTTGAGGGGGCGCTGGCGTATGACCCCGCCGACGTGCTCCTGCATCTAAACCTCGGCGACGCGTATCGCCTGCAGGGGCGCCCCGAGGAGGCGTTGAAACAGCTCGAGTGGGTGGCACGCGCCGCGCCCAAGCTGCCACAGACGCACTACAACTTGGCGCTGGTCTATTTGTTTTCACCAAAGATCCAGGGCCTCAGCGAAGTGCAGGCCGTCGACAAGGCGATCGCGTCCATCGAAATGTTTCTGAGGATGCAGCCGCGCGCGCGCCCAGGTGCGGGCGACGACGCTGACGAACTGCTCAAGCGGGCGAATAACAAAAAGGCTATTCTCGAAGCACTCAAGGAACCCGCCCCGAGTCCGTCGGGCGGAGCTTCCCAAGGAGGAGACGCGTTTGATGAGTTTGAATAAGTGGACTCCGAGGCATCGGGCAGGTGAGGTCCGAAAGGTTTTTCGCTGCGGGTTCGGCGCCTTGCTCTGCGTTGCAGGCTGCGCTTGGAACTCCTCGAGTTGGGCTCAGGGCAAGGTTGTGACCATTAGCGAAGTGACGATAGTGGGGCGAGTTCAGAAACCGATTGCGGCGGTGGACGTCAGTCGGATCCAGCCCAAGCTGACGATGGCTGAGCTACGAAAGCCATTTCTCGATCGTATCGAGAAGGCCATCTATCGGACCCCATTCTAGGGGGGCAGAAAGTTCGCCCGTCTAGCGCCACTGAGGCGACAGTTGAGGAGTGGAAGTCCTCGTGTTGCTGGTCGTTTGCGCGTGCTGTGGCTTCGTTACGTGGGCTTCGGGGCGCAGGTGGCAGCGAGTCCAGGCAACGGGCTTGTTTGATAGCGCCACTGTCATCAGCGGTCTGCGTCGTTCGGGAATAGACTTCCTTCAGGAGCTACCTCTTCGGCGAGAATCCAGAGAATTGTTGCTGGATGCTTTTCACCACGGAAAGCGACGCTTCGTAGCTGCGAGCAATGAGACTTTGATGGACGTGCGAGCGCAGTTGGAGCATGGTGCGCTGCTCGCGAAGCTCGCCTGGAGGATCTGCTTGGCGGCCACGGGCGCGGGAGTCCTGTGTGTGGTTTGGACGGAGAAGTGGATGGCCTTAGCGATAGCCGGAGTGGGTGTGTGTGCCGCACTAGGATGTGCCGTGCTTGGGCGGTCGGCTGATTTGCGCTCGGCTAGCGCGCGGGGCGCCTGGAACGCCCTTATCCGGACCCTGCTGGAGTCGTTCTCGACGCAGGGCGAAAAGGGTGAAACCGCATGAATGCCAGTAAATCTAGCTGCTGCTGGTCGAGGTCATTGATTTCATTGGACAATCATTGGGCGGTTTCTGGCCGGATAGCGCGGCGTGGCGTACGCTTCTCCTATAGATCGGCACAGCAGGGGAACGATCGCTGGACTCCTTCGTCCAAGCAGTCTGGGCCTAGCGGAGATCGCGAATGACGCAGCACACTCACCAGACACACAATTCGAATCGTCCCGGGCAGATGACCGCGGTGATGCGCGCCGTCGCCCCGTCGGGGCCAAAGGTGTTGCGTATCGGTCTCGTCCAGGGGGGGCGGGTCATCGAGGAACGCGTCGTTCGAAAGCGGCAGACCGTCACTGTTGGGCCCAGTGAGAAGAACCTGTTCGTCGTTCCGGCTCAGGATCTGCCACTCAGCTTCAAGCTGTTCGAGCTCGTGGACGGGGTCTACTACCTGAATTTCACTGCAGCGATGGAGGGCCGGGTCGCTCTACCCACTGGAGCCTCGACGCTCAGCATGCTTCAGGGGCAAGCGCGGCGAACCCCATCGGGGGGCTATCAGGTCACGCTTACCGACGACTCTCGGGGGAAAGTCTCGCTGGGTGACACCACGTTCCTATTTCAGTTTGTGGCGCCGCCGCCCGTGCAGCCCCGTCCGCAGCTGCCCGTCTCCGTAACGCGTGGGGCTTCGGGAATTGACTGGACCACGACGATGATCGCCGCGTTCTCGTTCCTCGCGCACTTCATGGCCATCGGTGCGCTGTACTCGGACTGGCTCGATCCTCCGGTGGTCGACTACGAGATGAGCGTCAAGGGGCTGGTTGAGGCGGTGAAGAATCTTCCACCGCCTCCTCAACTTGAAGAGAAACCTCAGGAGGATCCGACGGAGAAGCCCGATGAGGCCAAGGTGGAGGAAGCGCCAAAGGCGCCAAAACCTGTGCCCAAACCGGCTGCCGCGGCTGGAGAGAAACAGAAACTCTCTCAGGCGCAAGTAGCGGCGCTGTCGAACGAGCTGGATTCGTTTGATATGGGGATCTTGGGCGCGTCCACTGGGGAGTCTGCGACCGCGAACGTCCTGTCAGCGGGCGATAGCATCGCTTCGAGCATCCTCGACAAGGCGGCCGCGAGCGGCGCGGGCGTGTCTGGGGGCGGGCCAGGCAA
>JBDKJZ010000626.1:0-3171 GCA_039796375.1 Pseudomonadota bacterium | reverse complement strand
TGGACGAGGAGCTCAAGGGGAGGGCGCGCATTTCGCGTGACCTTGAAGGGATGGGGCCTGGTTTGAGTATCGCTCAAGCGACGCAGCTGTTAATTGCGGCCAAGAGCCACGGCCGGTTGCTCGAGGCGTGGAATCTGCTTCAGGGGCACCTTGAACAAGCCGATCGGCGCGACGATTTTTTCTCGGTACTTGAGGCTCTCAAGCGGGAAGGAGTGAACGACCTGAATGAGGAACTACTTCCTATCAGTCAGAGAGAGTTCACCAGTGACGAACTCAGGGGCTATTTACGCTCAACCATCCCGAAGGCGCGGGAAGCCGCCGAGCTTGAACTCTTGGCGCGCGGGGTTCCGGCTGTTGAGCAACCCGGGTCATCACTCGCTGGAGCGGGGAGTTCGCCGACCGGTAGCCTGCCTTCCGCGGCCAGGAGCCTAGCGCCCCGGAGTTTAGCGCCCCGAAGCCGCGCTCTGGTGTTTCGCGAGGGGTTCGATTGGGTCCGTCCCGTAACCCTGCTACTAGTTGCGGGGCTTGCGGCCGCGCTATTGATTGTTTTATTCTGGAGTCGACAGAATGAAACCGCCGACAAGGCTGCTGCTGCCGGCGAAGTGCCTGGCCCGGGGGTCCCTGCAGACGCACTTCATCGTGAAGGGATGGCGCTGTTCACCCAGTTTGGGGAAGAACTCGACAGTGGAAGGTGCGCGGTCGCGTGGCAGACACTGACGCGGCTGACCTCAATGAGTTTGCCGCATAAGATGATCGAGCGGGAAGTGAATCGACGGTTTGCTGAGGCATGCCCTGACGGGCCAGAGACTCGGTCGCAGCCGGGGGAGGCGCCAGGCCCTGGTGAAATTCTGGGTGCGCCAAACGCTGGCCCAGCGGGCGCGGGTGCGGGTGCGGGTGGGGCCTCGGCTGTTTCGAACTAGCTTGCTCGGCGGTTGCCATTAGCCTTTGACGCAGATGACTTGCCGCAGTGTGTGTACGACTTCGACCAAATCACTCTGCGCTGCTAGTACCGCCTCAATCGGCTTATAGGCGCCGGGTGTTTCGTCGATGACGTCCTTGTCTTTGCGGCACTCGACATGGGCCGTAGCTTCCCGGTGGTGCTTCAGTGTGAAGCGACTCTTCGCCTCGGTGCGTGACATCAATCGGCCGGCGCCGTGACTGCAGCTGCAAAAGCTGTCCGGGTTGCCTTTGCCTCTTACGATAAACGAACGTGCGCCCATGCTCCCGGGGATGATCCCAAGCTCACCGGCCTGAGCACTCACAGCACCTTTGCGCGTCAAGTACACCTGTTTGCCGAAGTGGTATTCCCTATTGACGTAGTTGTGGTGGCAGTTAATCGCGGTGTCCTCCACTCGGAACTTGGGGAGCTGGCTCTTCTTCAGAGCGGATAGAGTTGCCTTCATCATCAGCTCTCGGTTTTCGCGAGCGAAACGCTGCGCCCAGCTGACGGCCTCGACGTAGTCGTCAAAGTGCTCAGTGCCCTCTTTTAGATACGCCAGGTTCTGATCGGGGAGCTGAAGATGGTGCTTCTTCATGTCTGCCTTTGCGAGCTCGATGAAGTACATCCCCAGGCGATTGCCGACGCCGCGCGAACCGCTGTGCAACATGACCCACACGCGATCGGCTTCGTCGAGGCACACTTCGATGAAGTGATTGCCCGTACCGAGCGTACCGAGGTGCACGCGGTGATTGCTACGCTTGATGAGTGGGTGTTTCTTGCTCAGGCGATCGAACCCCTCGCTAAGCCCACTCCAAATCTCATCGACGGATTCCGGGACGTCGCCCCAGGAGCCCTTGTCGCGCCCCGTCGTGCGTCCATGGGGAACAGCATGCTCAATCGCGCTTCGAAGGCTGGCGAGGCTATCGGGCAGTTGGTCAGCGCGAAGCGTTGTTCGAACAGCCATCATGCCGCAGCCGATATCGACCCCCACCGCCGCTGGGATGATCGCACCCGTCGTAGGGATTACGCTACCGACGGTTGCCCCGATACCGATGTGAACGTCTGGCATCACCGCGACGTGAGAATGAATGAAGGGCAGCCCCGCGAGGTGTTTGAGCTGCTGAATAGCTCCGCTTTCTACGGGGACTCCTTCGGTCCATGCCTTAATGGGGCGGCCGCCGTCGTTGGCGATAAGCTTGTAAGCCACGCCCAGATCTTTACACGAGCACTGGTAGGCTGGCGAGGGCTCGAACAAAAACAAGGTGTGCGCGGGTGACAGGCGTCCTAGGTCTGGTAGCGTCACCTTCCGATGCGGAAATCTCAAAGGGTCCTGGCGAATCGGTCGTACTTGCGTGGACTGTGCGTTCGACTCGGCGCGTTTGCGTTGGTCGCGAGCACGCTGGGCTGCAGATCGAATGATGTCGCTGGAGGGGAAACCACGGGGCAGCTCGGTTCGCAGGACAGTGACCTTTCCATTGGGTTCTCCAGTGGCCAGGCTGAGCCGAATTACCTGGCGTTCCGCATCAGCTTGGTGCTGGGCGGCCAGAGCGTCCCTTTGCAGCTTGAGCTGACTAAGACCCCAGCATTGGTCTCCGATAACTACCTAGCGGTGCGCTATGACGAACTGGGTCAGGTCCACAAGCAGCAGAAGAGCGTTCCCACTTGCCTCTACAGCGGGGAGCTGTTCGCCGTTTCCCCCGACGTCCCCGCCGAGTTCCTCGAGCCTAGTGACGGGAAGTTTCACGCGCCGTCGCCGGAAGCCCCGGTTAGGATTCACGGGAGCTTTGCATCCATCAGCACCTGCTCGAGCGAGGGTGCGCGGTTGCAGCATCGCGCTCAGGCGAAAGGTTGGGTCTCCGCCTTTGGGAAGGTCTGGCATCTGGAAGTGGCGGCGACTCCGTCGGTTGTGGATCGCTATCGTTTGCTCGAGGTTCACGGAGTCAGGCCCCCCGCGGATGCACCGCTGGGGTCCGTCCGCTACACTGAGCTGTTGCGTGTGGCGCCCACTCAATCGTTGCTTCGGGAGTTTGAGGCGGTCCGCGAGGGCACCCCACAAGAGACGAAGTACATTCAGGTCGTGATGGTCAACGACCAAGCGCGAGTGGAGCGACTTGGAAACCAAACGGAGGATGACACGATTGTCCTCTTCCACATGGTCAATGCCTTGTACGCGGATAGCGGACTGACCCCCCGGACGCGTGTCGTGCTCGCCGGGCAGGTGTCGTTTGAAC
>JBDKJZ010000625.1:0-3174 GCA_039796375.1 Pseudomonadota bacterium | reverse complement strand
CACTCGTCGTGCCAGAGCCGTCCGAGCCAGCCGCTCGCTCCAAATCGCCCGCCCCCGCAGATGGCGAAGCACCAGACAAGCCGCGCTCAACTTGGCGACCTTGGAGTGAGCTCCACCCCGGCCGCCGCCGTATTTCACCGCTCGCCACCCGTACACTGGCTAGATGCGATGTTGGGGCTCACGCGCAGCTCTCCCGTGCTTCCTGACAACAGGGGGGCGCTTGTATTGCCTACGCGCCGCTCCGTTTCAGTCTAAGAACCGAGCCCGCTCGCTGGGGGTCGGGATTCTGCAGGCGTCGAGCTTGCCGAACCAGGCGTAGCGATGGTCAGCGATGAAGTCGTAGACCTGATCCCGGAAATCTGCCGGGATTATCCGCGCCCAGCTGAAGAGACGCCACATCCCTCCTAGGTAACCGGCGATGCGCAGCGCCCCGGTCGAGCGGTCGTAGGTGCGCCCCGCTTCGTATACTTCGATCGAGTCCACCGGGTCTGTCGCGGTGCGCCCGAGCCAGCGCTCGGCGCTCGGGCCTTGCAGTGGAGCGAAGAGAAATACCTGGCGCCGATCCTCCTCAAGCACCAGCTGAATGCTGGCTTGGCAGAGTCCGCAAACGCCGTCGAAGAACACCACCAACGACAGTGGCTCATCGAGCTCAGTGGGGTCCGCATTGGGCGGGACCTTGGGTGGTGGCAGCGGAGGCAGCGCCGCGTTGTCGAGACAAAAGAACAAACACCAAGCGGCGATCGGCAGCGCTGCGGGACCTGCAGTGAACAGCGCAAGCGCCGTCAGTAGCAGCGCCAGCCCTGCGGCAACAGCGGGGCTCGGTCCGCGCACGGCGACAAATATGAGCGCGACAAGCAACAGTAAGCTCAGCGACCCGAGTCCCGGGAGCTGAAGCCACGGGGTACCCATCCAAGGAGCAACAGCACCTGCTATCCCGATCACGAACCATCGTGAACGCACCCACCAAGGGCGCGGCCAACTGGTGCCTTGGTGGTCTTGATTGAATGGGATCACTCGCAGCGGCTCGCTCAGCTGAGGCAGGGCTATCCACACGAGCGCGGCGAACAACAGCACGCTCACGCTCGGGTCGGCCCTGCCGTTCAGCCCGAAGACGAGACTGAGCGCCGCCCCGCTCAGCGCAGCGATGCGCCGCCCCCATCCCAATACCAAAAGGAGCCCAGAGGTGAGCGCCGCTAACCTCAGCAAACCCCGTCCTAGTCGTGGGAGTTCAAGCCACGCTTGCGCGCCTACCGCATCTAATACTGGCTCGCGCGGCCAAAGGGCGAAGTACGTGATCACCAGGAGCCCGAGCGTGAGTCTCGCGAGCGCGAACTGCATCGGAGGGAACCAGTCATCGCTGTTCCCGCCTTTTGAATTCTGTTCACGATCCCAGAGCCACATCTCGCGCGTTCCTTGTGCGCTCATATCTTGGGTGTCCGAGGCGCGGGTAGAGCGTAGCGCCTTGTGGCGGGAAGGCCAACTGCCGTTCACTTAGACTGAGCTGAGCGGCCTGAATCGACCTGCTTATTGGGGTCGAGGCGCGGCCCACGCTTCACGACGCTTCCCGCTCATTCGCAGGCGTCCACTCCGGAGCGTCGCTCCTAGCCAGACCGATTGGCGCGGCGCCGCCGTTGTGCCCTCTCTGCCGCGCGGGGGGTATTTCTCAGGCGGAACTTGCGCGGTCGCCCTGCGGGTTTCAAACCATCTTGATGATTGTCGGGGTACTGACGGAGACTAAATCGGATGAATACCGGGTGGCGCTGCGTCCCGTGGGCGCACAGCTGCTCACGGAGGACGGTCACCAAGTGCTGGTGCAGCGCGGGGCTGGGCGAGGGAGCGGGCTCACCGACGAAGCGTACGCCGCGGCTGGTGCGGTGCTCGTGGACGACGCTTCACAAGTGTTTGAGCGCGCCGAGCTGATCGTTAAGGTCAAGGAGCCGCAGGCTTCTGAAATCGCCCAGCTCAAGCCTCATCACACAGTGTTCGGGTACTTCCACTTCGCAGGCTCTAGGGAGTTGACTGAGGCGTGTTTGAAGGCCGGGTTTAGCGCGGTCGCCTACGAGACGCTCGTGGACAGGGACGGGCAGCTGCCCTTGCTCACACCCATGAGCGAGGTGGCGGGGCGGATGTCGATTCAATCCGGAGCGAAGTACTTGGAGCGCCCAATGATGGGACGCGGTATCTTGCTTGGTGGCGTTCCTGGGGTTGAACCGGGCGATGTGCTCGTGCTTGGCGGGGGAATTGTTGGAAGAAACGCTGCGCGAATCGCGTCCGGACTAGGGGCGAACGTGACGATCATGGATGTGAACCTCGCACGACTTCGTGAGCTGGATGACATCATGCCGCCGAATGTGACCACGATCTATTCCGATCCTTACGCCATCGAGGAGTACCTTGCCCGGGCGGACCTCGTGATCGGAGCCGTGTTGCTCCCGGGTAGGCGCGCACCGAAGCTGATCAGCGCGGCTGCGCTAAAGACGATGAAACCCGGAAGCGTGATCGTGGACGTGTGTATCGATCAGGGCGGCTGCGTGGAGACCTCCAGGCCGACGACGCACTCTGAGCCGACCTTCGTCGTCCATGACGTCGTCCACTACTGCGTAACCAACATGCCTGGGGCCGTGGGCGGCACCAGCACGCACGCACTGTGCAACGCCACCTTACCCTACGTGCGACGCCTGGCTCGGCTCGGGGTTGCGGCCTTCGTGCAGGTGGACGACGGGCACAGGGCAGCGCTGAACATGTGCGGCGGGCGCGTCGTCAACCCTGACGTCGCGGAGGCATTCGCCGATCTCGCGGCGACCTAACCTGACCCAGCGGTCTGCTTCAAACAAGCGCAGCTGGCGCTCGGCGGCTCAGCCTTCCTCTATAGGGTGGGTCATCGCGCTCGCCGGGCGGCGCGTGATCGGCGGCGGTAAGGATGCCCCGCCGAGCTGCTGAGCAGGCTCAAAGCTCTTCGCAGTGGAATGCCGCCAGATGTCTACCCAGTCCCCAGGGACGCGGCCGTTCAGCAGATCTCCAGGTTTGAGGTACTCGAAGATCTGCCCGTAGTGCTGCACCAAGTTCGGAGCGGTTCGGCGCTGGACGTTCCAGGGACGCAGCTGTTCGGGGGCCTCAAAACCACAAGCCGCCATCAGCTCAAGGACGCTGTGAATCGTGCCTTGGTGATAGCGG
>JBDKJZ010000624.1:0-3176 GCA_039796375.1 Pseudomonadota bacterium | reverse complement strand
TGATGTTCAGCAACGCTTGGCAAAACCTAGGATGGTCGAAGAAGACCTGCCCGACGACCCCTAGCTTGTGCTCAATCGTTGCGTTGACAGCTTGAAGGCGTCGCGCTTGCTCCACCGTCGAGAGAACCGAGGCGTTGAGATCACCCTCCTCCAGATTCACAGCATGTTCCCCCCGCAAGAACAGCCGAAAGTCAGTCTGCAGGTCCTTCACGCGGGAAGCGGCCTCGGAGATTTGCTCGACGGCGAGGGGAAAGTCCTCCTTGATGAAGTCCCAGCCCAGCTCTTCCCGAAGTTTGACCAGTGAGGGGGTCAATTCGCCCTCGGGCAGAGCCGCCGTGCAGGTAGCCACATACCTCAATGCTGAATCGGTATATTCTCGCAGGGAGCCGGCGCTGTTAACAATCACGTTCACCGGGTTGTTGATCTCGTGAGAGAGCTTCGCGAGTAGTCGCCCGAGTCCCGCCAGGCGCTCAGTTTCTGCGGCTTGTACTTTCGCGTCTCGAAGCGCCACATTGAGTCTATGCAAGCGCAGCGCAGCACGGACGCGCGAGCGCAGGTCCGACGGATTAAACGGCTTGCTGACGTGGTCATCTGCGCCGCTCTCCAGGCTGCTGACGCTGGCCTCAGCGCCCGCACGCGCGGTAAGCAGAATAATCGGGGTGGTTCTTAGTCGCTCGTCGGCGCGCACGTGCTTGACCAGCTCGTGACCGTCCATTTCCGGCATCATCACGTCTGACAGGATCACCTCGGGTTTGAAGGTGCGGGCGATAGCGAGTGCCTGAGCTCCGTTGCCCGTGACTTCTACCTGGTAGTCCGCTTTGAACAGGTTGACGATGTATTCACGCAGATCGCCGTTGTCCTCTGCAACCAGCAGTCGTGGCAACTCGCCTTCGCGCGTTTCCCCTTGGGGTTCCGTGGACGGCTGCAGCGTCGCCGCGGAGGCCTGTTGTGCGCTCGTGCGGAGGCTAAGCGCTCGTCGTCTCGCATCTTCCCTGCTCGTCCCCTGCGCCGGAGTGTCCTCTGATGCGGGACCGCAATTCTGGTCGGAACCGGTCGGTAAGGTCAGCGTGAACGTGGCGCCCTTTCCCAGAGCACTTTGCAGCTCAACTGAGCCGCCCATGAGGTCGGAAAACTGCTTAACCAGGGCCAAGCCTAGGCCCGTCCCTCCGTATTTTCGCGTAGACCCGGCGTCCACCTGCACGAACCTCTGGAACAACCTAGCGTGATCCTCTGGCGCTATTCCGATTCCTGTATCAGTCACGTCGAGCCGAAACCGGCCCGCGTCATGGCTCAGCCTGATTCTGACGTGACCTTGGCTGGGCGTGAACTTGAGGGCGTTTCCGACCAAGTTCAGAAGCATCTTGTCGAGTTTGCGCACATCGACGTACGCTCTAATGCCTTCGCGCTCGGACTCGAAACTCAGATCGATTTCTTGGGCTAGCGCCGCGGGTTGCATGTCGCCCACGACTTCACGAACGTGGGTAGAGAGGTCTACCCACTCACCCGCAACCGCGAGCAAGCCAGCTTGTCCCTTGCTGAAGTCGAGTATGTCGTCCGTCAACGCCTTGAGCCGGCAAGCGTTCCGGTGGCTGCACTGAACGATGCGGAGCACCTCCGGAGAGAGTTCAGCCACGTGGTCCTGGAGCAGCGACTCCATAGGGCCGAGAATCAGCGTTAGCGGTGTCCTGAGCTCGTGGCTCATGGCCGCCAAGAAGTCGCTCTTTGCGCGATCAGACGCTTCCGCGGCGTCTTTCGCGTCGAGCAGGTCACGCTCCAACTGCTTGCGTTCGGTGACATCTTGGAAGATTCCTAGAATGCCTACGACCTCCCCCGCTTCGTTCCGAAGCGGCACCTTGCTCGTCTCAAGGTAACGGTCGCGGCCATCTGCCTGCTTCTGCGGTTCGATAATGTTGAGCTGGGAAACACCGCTGCTCATGACCCGCTTGTCCGTGGCAACGAAAAAGTCTGCTTCCTCTCGCTTCCACGGCAGGTCGTAATCGGTACAACCAGCGATGTCCGTCGGGTTCTCGAACCCGGCGATGCTCGCGAAAGCGGCGTTGGCTCCCTGATAAACGCAGTCCCGATCTTTCCAAAAAACGAAGTGCGGAATCGTCGTGATGATGTTGCGAAGGAGCCCGTCGTCCGACAGAGCCTCAGGGGCAATGTTCGCGTCGCTCAAGAGTTCGACGATGTCCTTCAGCGCCGCAATGGCGTCTCGTTCGTTCTCGATCGCATCCGCGGCCAGTCGGAGAGCTCTTGGGATCGGATTATTCATACAAGTCAGGAGGCAGAACGGTCGCCCCCCCGTGAAGCTAAGCCCGCCCGAGAATCTAGCAACTGGTTGCGCAACCGCAACACCCTCGAGAACCTCAATGCCCTGTTCGTCGGGTAAGCCCAGACCCCCACCGGCCGTCCTCAGTCATCCACTTGCGCAGCGTCTCCCGGGACTCCTGCAGGCCGTGGCACTCGACCAGCTTCTCACGGTCCAAAGTAAGCGTAGCGACCTCTGCGCCTGGCCTCGCGCTTGCGTCAGCCGACGAGTCTAGCCAGCTGGAGCAGACGCGCTGAGAACTTATGACCCTCCGCAGTGACGCGGCTCAGATTGACGACAAGCTGGGGCTTGTCCCCGTTTACACCTACCGCCATTGCCGCGCGGCCCGCTTCGACGTCCTCGACAGACCCCGACATCGAAAGCACCTTCTGGGTGATGCAGAACTCGCGTATTGAAGCAGTGAGCTGCCCAGGCGGGATGTAGGCTGCGTCCGCCCAGAGTGCGAGCTCCGCGTCGACGGACTCCGGCCCGGAGAGCTTGACGTTGGTACCGACCGTGTTGAACGCATCGACTAGGGGTTGAACACTTGCCACCGATTCCCTAGAGACAACCAAGACGTTAGCCTTCTCTGCCTTAAGACTTTGAGCGTAGCTCAACGCTTTGCCTAAAATGGCTCCTTGAAGCTCGCGCGACGCGCCAGCCGCTGCGGAATCGGTATACGTAGCGGCGACGACGCCAACGGCTATGAGCAGCACGGAGCGCCTAGCGACGAGCGACTCGGCGATCTGGGCGGTGAGTGGGGGTTGTGAGGCTCGTATGGGCATTGGCCAGCTTCGTAGTGTTTAAGGCTCCAGCCAGCGGCGAACCTGGGAAATCAGCTGAGTCTCATCATCTTTCAAGGCAA
>JBDKJZ010000623.1:0-3178 GCA_039796375.1 Pseudomonadota bacterium | reverse complement strand
GTGAAGCCCGCGGCCCGATGGTGATTCTCAGTCGCAGTGCGCCGCAGCTGGTCGAGAAGCTCTTCGAGTCCGAGGTTCCTGAGATCTACGAAGGCATCGTGCGTATCGTTAACGTCGCGCGTGAAGCCGGTTCACGCAGCAAGATCGCCGTTGCCAGCCGGGACTCGGATGTGGATCCGGTGGGCGCCTGCGTGGGGATCAAGGGCTCCCGTGTGCAGGCCGTTGTGCAGGAGCTGCGCGGTGAGAAAATTGACATCGTGCCCTACGACTCCGACGTTGCGCGGTACATCATCGCTGCGATTCAGCCGGCGGAAGTCAACAAGGTCATCGTTGATGAGGCCGATAATCGCATGGAGCTAGTGGTCCCCGATGAGAAGCTCTCGCTCGCCATCGGGCGCAAGGGACAGAACGTGCGCCTCGCTTCGCAGCTGACTGGCTGGAAGTTGGACATCATCAGCGAGAGCAAGTTCAAGGCCCTAGAAGATGAGGCGCTTAGCGCCTTCAAAGAGATTGAGGGCGTTGAAGAAGAGCTGGCGCGCGCGATGTATCGCCTGGGTTTCCGGGCCATTGAGGAGGTCGCTGAGGCCTCCGTTGACGAACTCCAAACGATCGACGGGGTTTCGGTCATCGGCGGAGCAGAGGCCCTCAAAGAGAACGCCGTGCAAGCGATGGAGCGTCTGCGCTCTCTTCGTTTCGAGGAGATGCGCACGCGGCGTGAGGCCCCGACAGAGCGAGAGCTGCTTCGGCTGGTTCGAGGTGTTGGCCTTCGCTCCTTGCAGTTCCTGGAAGAGGGAGGATATCGAAGTCTCCGCGACCTACTCCGCGAAGATCCTGACCGCCTGGCCATCAAGAGCGGCCTGAGCAATCGGAAAGCTCGAGCCATCCAGCAGTACGCGCGGCACTTCATCGAACACGAGCTGGTGCAGCTTGAGCACGAGCGCCGTGCGTTCCGGAGCCAGCAGATGCAGGATGCACGCGACCAGGCGGACGGCGCCCAGTCGGAGCAGGACGCCGCCTTTGAGTCCGCGCAGATGTCCGGCGCGCCTGAGTCTGGGGTCACTGGAGCGGTTCAAACCGAGACCGGTTCGACCGACGCGGAAACCTCGCCTGAGGCGCAAGCGTGAGAGTTTGTATGAAGTTGTAAGAAGTGAACGACAGTTCTGGAGCGTATGAGCGTAGCAACAAGACCAAGAGAAAAAAATGAGAGGCACGGGCCGAAGGCGCTGACAGTAGCGTCACGGTCGTCGGGGCCAGTACGCAGTTGTGCCGGTTGTGGTGAACGCACCAACCCGGGCGAGTTGTTACGTTTCATTCTAACTCCAGA
This sequence comes from Pseudomonadota bacterium, assembly GCA_039796375.1. Classification (GTDB taxonomy): domain Bacteria; phylum Myxococcota_A; class Polyangia; order Polyangiales; family Polyangiaceae; genus SZUA-265. Next base: position 1,854 of record JBDKJZ010000623.1, on the reverse strand, counting down.
GGACGGCATCGTGGCCGACCTCGCCGCGAGCGCCTTCGGCAGAGGCGCCTGGGTGCACGCGCATCCCCCTTGTCTTAAGCAGGCGGCGCAGCGTGGGTTCAGCCGAGCTTACAAGCGCGCGGTCAAGTGCGAACCAGTGCAGCTACTCGCTGAGCTGGCGAGGGCGGCCGAGCGCCGAGTGGTGGGTTTGCTTCTTGCCGCTCACCGTGGGCGCAAGCTGGCGTTTGGTGGCCAGGCGGTCACCGACGCCGTTCGGAAGACTCAGCTCGCTCTGCTCGCGAGCGACGCTCGCTCCGCAGCGAAGGAGCCGACAGTCGCTGAACTCGCGGCGGGTGGTCGACTGATTGTCTGGGGCACTAAGGAACTCTACGGAGACCTTCTGGGCCGAAGCGACGTGGCTGTCGTCGCGATCTGTGATGCCGGTATCGCTCGCGCTACTGCGTTTGCCATCAGCCTAACTAAAATTTCCTTTGATTCGGGCGACGGGAGTCAGTCGCCCACGAACTTTCCGGAGGTTCGATGAGTAAACTTCGAGTCTACATGGTCGCCAAAGAACTAGGGCTAGAAAACAAGTCCCTGGTGTCCTTGCTTCAGTCGCTCGGTGTGCGCGACGTACGCAATCATATGAGCGCCGTCGCGCCCGAGCAAATCGAGCGAGTCAAGCGGCACCTCTCGAAGCCCGGTGACGACGAGTCGGGGTCCGAAGAACGTGCCCGCCCGCCTGGTGGGGGCGTGATCATTCGTCGCGGCAAGAAGAAAGAAGACGAGCCGAAGCCAGAACCAGAGGTGAAGGCCGCGCCGCCGATCCGTCGCGTAAGCAAGCCCGCTCAAGCGGCGCCCGCGCCGGCTCAAGCGGCACCTGCGCCCGCCCAAGCCGCGCCCGCTCAAGCTGCGCCCGCACTGGCCCAGCCGGCGCCGGCACCCGCGGTGGTCAGCTCACCTGCTGCACCTCCCTCACCGGTTGTTCAGCCTGAACCTGCGGCGCCCCCCGTGCTCCGGGAACCGGAGCCCCAACCGCCTGTTCGCGAGGTCGTCGCAGAGTCGCCCAAGCCTGCGGTTGAAGTGCCTTCGGCGCCGGCTATGCCGGAGCCCAAGGCTGAAGTCCCAGAGGCCCAAGCGCTCTCCGGTGAGACTAGGGTCGCCGACGTCAAGCCCCCAGCTCCAGAGCCCGAGCCTAGGCCGGTCGAGGCACAGCCACCTCCGGTTGAAGTCTCCGCTCCAACGGCACCAGTCGCGTCCACTCTTCCCGAGAGCGTACCGGCGAGCGTCCCTGCGACGCGCCGCACCGGCGAAACGCCCGCACCCCGGCCGCCTGCCCCTCCGAAGGAGAGTCCGGCTCCCGCGGCCCCGCCCTCAGTGCGTCCCAAGACAGGTATTGACGTTTGGCAGGGGCGGCCTGGTGTTCCGATGCCGCAACCCCCCCGGACCGGCATCATGCCGCGCCGTGTGCAGTATGACGCCAAGGCTGGCGGAGCTGGCCCTGGTGCACCTCGTCCTGGTGGTGGGCGCGGACCAGGAGGCCCTCCTTCGCGTCTCGGTCGAGGCGCCCCGCGCCGCGGCATTGGCAGTTTGAGCCTCAGCCGCCGCGGCGGTCCGCCTGTGACTCAAGAGCGAAACGCTCACAAGAAGGTCGTGAAGATCGAGGGTATGGTTTCGCTTCAGAACCTGGCTGCCAAGATGCAAATCAAGGCGGGGGAACTGTTGATGAAGCTCCTTGGTCTGGGGTTAACCGGCGTCAACATCAACAGCACGCTCGATTCTGACACCGCGAAGATCGTGGGTGGCGAGTTTGGTTGGTCAGTCGAAGACGTCGCGGTGAGCGAGGACGACGCGATCGCGGCAGCTCAAGACTTC
>JBDKJZ010000622.1:0-3181 GCA_039796375.1 Pseudomonadota bacterium | reverse complement strand
AAGATCGCGTAGAGTTCATTGAGGTCCAGGCGGGTGACTCCGGAGCGTGGATTCGCGACGACCACGAGGTCCCCACCTGTAGCCCACGCCGTGGGAGCAGCTAGTAGTGCTCCGCACGCCGCGACGCTAGTCTGTAGGAATTGACGGCGAGACATGATCAGTACGCCAGCGCCAGACGGCCCCCCACGAAGTGATAACGCGCTCGAGTGAGATCACCGTCGAATGCCCCGAGATCCAACGCCGTGATGTAGCTGTACCCCAGCTTGAGCACGGTGCTTGGGCTGGGATAGAGGTTGACGCCCGGTCCAACACTCATGAACGCTTCACCGAGCAGGTTGGGTTCACGAATAAACTCGCTGCCCAGAAGCGGTTCCACATCGAACGGCAGGCGATATGCCAAGACCAAGTAACCAGCCGTCACCGTTTGATCGGCGTTGAACCCCCCTCCGAGGGGAGCGGGGCGTTTGCCGTCTTCGAACTTTCTCACTCGCACCACGACCTCCGAGCGAGCCCGAAAAGCTCCAATGTCCAGGGAGGCGTCGGCAGCCCCCGCGTAGTCCATCGCCGCCATGACCGTCTGGCGTTCGATCCCCAGCTCACCGCCCTCACGTAGGCCGAGTGAGCGCTCAACTCGCTCCTCGCCACCGACGTAGAAGGAGGCACCCAGCTGCAGCAGATACGGGCGACTGCGCTTCAGCGCGATTCGACCGCCAAACGCCTTGCCGTCGCTATAGTCGACCTGACCCGGTGTCCGCCCGTTGCTGATGTAGGCGTTGTAGTGAAGTTCCCAAGGCAGAAAATGCCAGCGACCGAACAGCTCGACGCCGAGCTGCCGTTTCGGAAGGATCTCTTGGGACATGAAGATCGGTTCCCAGAGCGTCAGGCGCGTCGGAGAGCCGTGATCCACGTTCCAAATGCCATAAGGCGTGAGGAAGTAGCCAGCGCGCAGGTTGACCAGGTCGCTCGGTGTGTAGTCGATGTGCGCGCGCTCGAGGACGATGGCATTCCAGCGTGCCTCGGTGAAACCGCCGTTGGTCGCGGTATCGTCGATCACGGTCGCGTTGTAAGGGGCGAAGTCGCCTGCCGCGATGTCGCGGAGGCTGCTGCTCCCTTGGGGAAAGAGCGTGAACCTGACCTCCGTCAGCGCCCGCCAATTTGGAGTGGGCTGGGCGTCGAAGTAGGTGTTCACATTTCCAAGCACGAAGGTGGTCTCGCCCGTTTCGGGGATGCCGGATTCGAACAGGCCTCCCCACCCGCGTTGCAGACCCACATCCATGAAGCCGTAGATGCGCACAGCTGGGGAATCCGGGTCGATCGCAGATTCTTCTTGGGCCGCGCTCAGCAGCCCATTGAGCTGCGATTCTTCGAGATCGTCTTCGCGGAGACTCGAAGCGAGAGGCGGCGCGGGGTCTTTCTCAGGCGGCTGCTGTTCCAGCTTACGTAGCCGCTCTTCGTACTCTTCCCGCTGTCGCTGAAGCTCTCGCTCAAGCGCTTCGAGACGCTGAGCGTCTGTGCCGTCATTCGTTTCCGGCACAGTGGCTGGCGCCGCGACCTCGCCCTGTGCGAGGGCTGGGGAGCTGCCACACGCAATTGCAAGCAGCAGCGCGAACACCTGCTGTCTGACGCTCGTGCTGGACCGCGCGCGCCCCCCTCGTCGCGGGGTATTCGGGGCCATCCGTTCGGGTTCGGGTTCGAGCACGCTTTCACTACGTCCCAGCGCAAGCCGTGGATAAGCCGCGTGCTTCGGGCAAGCGATTTGAGGCTGGAGGAGCGCCTGCGCTCGGCGGCGCCGCTGCCATGGCGGGCGGAATCGGGGGACGCTTCGGCGTAGGCTTGGCCCGATAGAGCTGCTAAGCCCGCGGCATGAAGCCAGAGACAGTTTATCGGATCCTGCTACGGAGCAGCCTCGGCAGCCTCGTAGCCTTGCAGTCCGCGGGGTGCGCCGGCATCGCGTTCGCCAATCGAGACGTCGGCCATGGGCTTTTCTACGCCAGTAACCGCACGAACGAGCTGACTAGCGACAACCCGATCGGCACCAAAAAGGGAGAAGCCTGCGCCAGTTCTGTGCTCGGCCTGGTCACCACGGGCGACGCCTCGGTTGCGAGCGCCGCCCAGAGCGCCGGAATCAGCAAAGTGGCGACCGTCGACAACCGCTACGATCAGGTCCTGGGGTTGTACGCGAGTTATTGCGTGTCTGTGACTGGGGAGTAGCGCTCACCACTGGGCCCTACGGCAACACCAGGCGGGTTCGCTCGGAGCCGTCCACGCGCCGAGCCTTGATCCGAACATACGGCGCGATGAACTGCGCGCGATGGCCGAAGCTACCGCTCTCTGCTTCAGCACGATCGTGGCGCGGCTCAATGAGGTCTTCGATGATGAATCCCGAGCGACAGAGCCCACCGATCAGCTGCTCCCAGCGGTGCAAGAACTCCAGTGTTCCCGCTTCCCGCAAGCGGCTGCCGTTGACTTCAGGCAAGGTGGCATTGATGTAGTACGGGATCGCCACTTCGTATCCGGCGCGCGTGGGTTCCATGCGGCTCTGGAGGCTCGTCGGGGTCTTGTGCTGACTGACGTAGACTCCGCCAGGCAGTAGCAACTTCGCAATCTCCTGGTACATCAGCGCGACGTCCGGCACGTAGCAGCTGCTGACGGGCTGTACGACTAGGTCGAATTGTTCGCCGTAGAGGGGGCTCAGATCGTCAATCGAAGTCTCGATAGTGCGGACCTCGACTGCGTGCTTTCGCGCGGTGCTGCGATCGAGCTCCAGCTGAGCTGGACTCAAATCCACGACCGTAGCAATAGCCCCTGCTTTCGCGAAGAGCGGGCCATGTTTGCCCCCACCTGCCCCCAGACAGAGGATCCGCTTGCCGACGACGTTCCCCAGCCACCCTCGCGGATCGAGCCTGAGGAGCGGATCCTGGAAATCTTCGTCGGCCGTTGGACGTGCGAAGGTCTCTCCTTGGAGGACGCGCCGATCCCAGGCCTGACGGTTGTGACTGAGTATTTGGTGTCGTTGCATGCGGGCGATCCGATGTTATCTCACCTAAATTGGCCCTAGCTCAGGCGCGCCAACCCCACGGCCTCGTACACCTTGGCCAGGGTTGCCTGGGCACGCTCGCGCGCTTTCAAGGCTCCACGCTTCAGAATTCGCTCCAGCTCTGCGCGGTCCCCGAGGATGCGT
>JBDKJZ010000621.1:0-3194 GCA_039796375.1 Pseudomonadota bacterium | reverse complement strand
CTACTGATGAGCCAGGATCTGAAACACTTCGACCAATCCAAGATTTCATTTGAACCGGGTGAGGCACCGCGCTCGGCTTGGGGAACGCCGGCCCACCTCACTCCGCTCATCGACTTGCCGGTCGTCACCCGCGTCACGCCCGTAGAGCAGTCCGCGTACGAAGATTTCTCCCGCCGCTACAGCGCGCTCTGGAATGAGGCCCTGGACCCAATCGCTTTGCGCTTGCAGCTCGACCAGGTCGGCGGGAAGAAGCAGCTCGCGGCGAAACTGCGCGTGCTCCCCCTGGTCAATGACTCCGACTATCGGCAAGTGCTCGAGGTCGTAGGTCGCTCAAAATTAACACCTGGCGAGCCCCCGAACGGCGTTCGCTTGCTCTTCTCTATCGCGAAGGACTCTGAACTGCATCGCACCGCGACTCAGACCGCGCTCAGCCTTTTAGGTACGGAGCTCAAGCTGGATTGGCTAGGTGACTATGGAATGCTCGGCTGTTTCGATCGCAACGAGATCGCGAATGTGTTCGCCGATGAGCTCGGGCCACGCCCGGGTACACACGCCAGCGGCGACGAGCTCCAGCGCCTGCGTCAATTGCCGGTCTACGCGGCATTGTCTGTGAAGAAGCGGTCAGCTGCGGCCCTGCTGCTCACGATCTTGCGCGCGAAGTTGGGCGGCGAGCTGGGGGAGTTCAAGGACGTTGGTGAGTACAAGGGCGCAAAATTAGTCCAAGTGACCGTAGACCGTTCGCTTGAGCTGTTCTACGCGCTGAGTGATCGCGGCTTGTACTTCGCGACGCAGCCGTGGGTGATCCGAAAGCTGATCGACTCAGAAGCCAACGTGCTCGCGAAAGCTTCAACCCCCTCCCGCAAGAGCGGTACACCGTCCTTGCACGACGGCACCGGACAGTTCGTGCTCGACCTACGCGGCGCGGCTCAAGGCGGCCTCGCCACCACACTCGCCTGGGCCCTAGAGCGCCACAACTCCCAAGAGCTGGACACCTCAAGCGCAGAGCCGCTGCTCCTCGGAGCGCCGAGCGTTCGCGGCAATGCCCAGGCGTACAATCAACTCGCGCTCAACTACCTGGGCACCGTCCCGCTGACCACCGAGTCCGTGCCGTTTGAGCTCGATGCTTACGGTGTAAAAGATCCAGTGCGCGGCACTCGCGTAGAGCCCCGCTGGCCCAAGCCGCCAGTCGCCGGTTCGTCGGCGGCGATGGTGCTCTCCACGCTGGAGTTCTTCCGCACCCAGCTCGGTTTCGACGATGAGCCGACCCCGCCTGGCTCTGAGCCGCTTCAGAGCTTGACCGTCAACCTAAACGTAGGTCGTCGGTAAGCGTGGACCCAGTCACCCGCGGTCGGTGACGCGGATGAGGTACAGAGTCACTGGCTTCGACCCTGGGTTGTTCCCTCAGCCTGCCCGCGCCGCCCTTCGAATCTCATTGGCCGTCATCGGTCCGCGCAAGAAAGACATGGCCCAGCGAGGTTGCATGAGCTGCGTGCCGTTCTGTGCGTGCACGTCGCGCATGAGGAACCAGCGCGGGGCGAGGCATTTGGTGAGATCGGAGAGCTCGGCTGCGGTGTGTGTTTCGCCCGCGCTGCTCACGCTTGAGAGGCCCTCGATCACGCGGGCGCGGTCGGCGTCCGTTTGGAGCCGGCCAACACACCACAGGCCAGCGTTGCTGAGCGCGCGGTAGTCGAGGTCCATCGGGTTCTGGGTAGCGACGAGCACACCCACACCAAACGCGCGGGCCTGCTTCATGAGTGACACCAGCGGGCGCTTGGTGGGGGGGTTAGCTGGGTGCGGTGGAAGAAAACCATACACTTCGTCGAAGGCGATGAGCGCGCGGAGCCGCTTGCTCCCCGGTAAACCACGCACCCACGTCAAGATTTCCTCCAGCAATATGCCCAGCACCAAGGCGCGCTCATCATCGTCCAGGTGAGCCACGCTCACTATCACCGCTGGGGTTCGCCCCTCGCGGGGTGTGAGCCAACGACCGATGTCCAAGGTGACCCCCAGCGTCCGGAGATTCTTCCCAAGCTGCCGCTGGCCTCTCGAGCGACGACAACAGATGCAGCGGGACGCCTGCAGAGCTACCCGGGGTGATCACGGTGAACTCTGTCTCGCGGTGGAAGCGACTGAGCTCCGGCTCCCCAATACCCCACGCACGCAGCCCCACTTCACGCTCTGTCGCGAGAGCCGCGGCGATCTCCGCGACGCTGCGCTCGTCCCCGGGCGAAGCCTCAACCCAAGGCTCCACTGAGCGACTCTCGAACCCGGGGAACGCCAAAAGCAGATTGGGGATGTCTCCTTTGACGTCGATCATCAACACGGGCACTCGCTCCCGCAAAGCCTCCTCCACCATGACCGTCAAGAGCCCGGTCTTGCCGCTCCCAGTCATCCCCACGACAACGCCGTGCGTCACCAAGTGGTGAGCCGGAACCCGGAGCTGCTGCGGAGAGTTCTCACCATCCAGCGAAAGGCTGGAACCTAAGTACAATGAAGGAGACACCACGTGTTATTTGCTTTCCGTCAGCCAGCGAAGGGCATTGAGCCCGGCAAGCCCACGCCGGCGGTCGGCGCCTTGGGCTGAACTGCGGCGACGGGGCTACTCACGGCTACCGGGTCCGCCGCAGGCTCTAGACGATCACTTGTAGCTGCTTCATTCGTTTTTCGTCCGCCACGGCCTGCCCAAAGCGAAGGGGCGATTTGGTCGGCGTCGCCTTCGTCCCAGCGCAGATAGATCACGGCACGGCGCGCCTGGTCGTAGGCGCGTGCACACAGCGTGAACGCCCGGTGACGCAGCAGGGCAGCCGCGTTCACCCCCATGTGGGCTTGTTCCTTCACGCCTGCGGCAGTCATCAGCTCCTGCCCGAGCTGCGCTGCCCGGTCCAGCTCCGCTTCGGTGACGGCCATGCGCCCCTGGAGAGCCGCGAAGCGCTTACGAAACAGCTGGACTAAGCCGACCACGTCGATGGCGACACTCTTGTGGCCTAGGCCACTCCTGAGCTTCGCGACGCGCTCATCCTGCAGCAACCCGCGCTTGGCGAGAGCGAGAGCGTCGGTGTGAAGTTGATCGCGCACTGTTATCGCTTCTTCTGCCAACCTGCCAATCGCATCTGTAGGGTATCCGCTTCACGGAGCCGTGTAGCGAAGTTGCAGGCGCCGTCGCATCTTGTTGCGCATGGCGAAAGCAGCGGAGT
>JBDKJZ010000620.1:0-3197 GCA_039796375.1 Pseudomonadota bacterium | reverse complement strand
GCCATGGTGACCATCGCTAGGAGCCCGAACACGACCCCACTCCATCGACGCTCGCTCGGCTGAAGGCTCGGCAAGGAATCCGCGCTGCTCTCCAACTTGATTGGTGCTTCGGTCGCAGCGATTAGGACCCCGGACAGTACCAAGGTGCCGCCGCCAATCAGCCACCAGCCTACTGGTTCACCGAGAAAGAGGACGCTCATCATGAGCATGCATGGCGCGTAAGCGCACTCCACGATGGCCAGGCGTCCTGCACCCAGCCTATTGAGCGCGGTGAAGAGCAGTGTATCGCCTATCGTGATGCCCACGAAGCCACTGAGGGCGAGCGTCGCCCACTCGAGCACGGAACGGCTCTGGCTGAAGCCGCCTGCGCTACGGAGCCCGTCGCTCGCGTCAAGTGCTGTCAAGGTGAGTACCAGCAGGACAGCTGCGAACGTGTTCTTGAACAGGTTGAGCGCGAGTGGAGGTAAGTCGCTCCGCATGCCGAATAGGACGACGCTCAGCGACCACGTTACCGCTGCGGCTAGCGATAGAGCTTCGCCTAACACGGGTCTACCAAGGTCAGGCGGCCCCGCTTCCTGCGCTCAGCGGTGTTTCTCCGCGCAGCGTATGCGGGAAGCCCAGCGAAGCTAGCCCACCTTAGACCACGAGTGAAGGCGCGCGCATCGCTTGTCGCGGGTCTTCGTTCGCTCGCTTCTGGGTGCACGGTGCCAGTACATGGCAGTCCGTGCACGCCGAAGCCGGTCGAGTAGTAGTACATCGGGCGCGCGGTGGCGGTACGCGGGAGTCAGTGCACCGCGGCGCGATGCGGCAGCGCCGCCATGATTTCGGCTTCAGCATCCAGCAGGTGAGCCGCGCGCTCTTGCACAGTCGACTCGTCGAAGTAGCGGCGGGCGAGTCGAAAAAACAGAGCGTGATGTCGAGCTTCTGCGCGAGTCACTTCGAGATAGGTTTCCTTGAGCGGCCCCTCGGGGAGTGCCTCGGTTACCAAATGTAGCCGCTCACAACCCCGCGCTTCGACTATTCCTGGGATGAGCAGACGGTCCAGAAACAGGAGTTCCGGGTCGCGCCCGCGCATCAGCTGGCGCAAAGCGTTGACATAGGCGTCGCGTTCGTCGTCCGGCAACACCAAGTTCCGGGCCGCGATCAAGCGATACATGATCTGAAAATGTTCGAGTTCTTCGCGCGCAAACGAAATGAGGTCATCGATAATCTGCGTTCGTTCGGGGTACTTGGCGACCAAGCTCATACCCATGGCGCTAGCCTTCCGCTCACAGAGGGTGTGGTCGAGCATGAACGCATCGAATTGGCTCATGACTAACTCCAGCCAGGCTGGTGGTGTCGCCGTGCGTAGGTCAAACATGTGCGTTTCCTTGTACGGTAACGACCACACTGCGTGAGTGTGTTTGGGCTCGGTGTTCCCACAAGTACACTGCCTGCCAAGTTCCCAGGCCCAGCTGCCCGCCGACTATCGGGATGGTTTCACTCGTTCGGGTCAGTGCTGAACGTGCGTGGGCCGGCATGTCATCCTGCCCCTCATCGTCATGCTCCCACGGACGGCTCTCCGGTGCGAGTTCGGAAAACCAACGACCTAGATCGCGAAGTACCGCCGGATCGGCGTTTTCTTGGATCAGGAGACTCGCCGAAGTGTGCTGAACAAACGCGGTACAAAGCCCCGTCCGCACGCCGGAAGTCGCCACGATTTCACGCAAGCGGTCCGTAATGTTGGTGAAGCCGTAGGCATTCGTGCGAACGTTGAGGAGTCGTTGTTCTAGGATCACGGACTGGTCTTTAAGTCTCGCCTAAACCAGACACTTCCACAAGTCCAAGGCTGCCGCCCCATGATGAGTTTCCTCTGGCCTGACCGCATCAAACACCTCGTGGAGCGCCTTCACGAGTTCTTCGGACGGGGACCGATTCGTTTGGCGCTGCGGTCGATCTACTTGAACTTTCTCAAGCACGACGGCGTACAGCTCGTCAGCGCGATGGCGTTCGACCTGTTCCTCGCGTTGATACCGATGCTAGCGCTTGCCGGTTGGGTGGTGTCGAGCGTTCTGAGCGGAAATACCGAGGCGATGGACGACCTGTCGCTGTGGCTCGACCTCGCGCCCGACGATGTGAAGCAAATAGTGCATTCCCATTCAGATCGGTATATCGGCGGCGCGATGGCTCCTGTCGCTCTCGGCGGAGCCCTGTGGCTCGGCTCGGGGGCATTCAACTCGGTGATGGTCGCGTTTGAGCGCACGCTTCCCTCGGATCCGCGCAGTTGGCTGACGCGGAGGGCGATCGCAATATCTTGTGTTCTGTTTTTTCTCGCAGCTCTCAGCCTGGGAGCCTGGGTGAGCGTGCAGCTCTCCGGTGGGCCCGGGTACGTGATGGCGACGTTGCGGGCGCTCGTTTCCGAGAACGAAGCTCCTACACACGTGGACACTGACGGACCAAGGACCGTGGGTTTGCTGGTCAGCTCACTGACGATCACCTTGCTTATCGCCGGATTCTTTCGGATTGGCGTTCGGCGGGACGTTCCGAAGCGGTCAGTGTGGCCAGGTACTGCTGTGACGTTGGGACTCGCGGCTGGGGCGTCGTATCTTTTCAGCCTCTATGCCCAGACTCTGGCCAGCTATGCGCTCTACTACGGCAGCTTGGCAGCCGTGGCGGTGATTCTTGTTTGGCTATGGGTGTGTAGCCTGGCGTTACTGTTGGGCGCTGAACTCAACGTCTACCTGGAGGAAACTCAGCGATAGCGCTGGTTCCTAGGCCGCCCAAGTCACGGGAGGCCAATGCACAGACCCCAGCCGTCGGGAAAATTTGGCCCGGCCTGGCAAGTGTGGTCGCCGCACATATCGTTCTTGTTTACTTCACACAGTCTTAAGCAAGTCATGGTCGCCGGAGCGCAGAAGTAGCCCGGAGCGCAAGGGCAGGCTGCAGCCTGCGTGCCGTCTCCACGCATGACGCAGCCAGTGTTGCCCTTCGCTGAGACGACAGTGCAGGAAAAGTCTCCCGGACAGGTGCAGTCTCCGCCCTCGCAGGGGAAGGCCTCGCCTAGGTTGCAAGCCTGGGTTCGAGCGCACACTGGGATCTGGCCGGGACTCACTTTGCCGTCGCCGGTGTGCAGGGGGCGATCCGCGCAGAAGCGACCTTGCTCGCAGCTGGCGTCGCCGCCGCAGCAGTATTCCAAGCACTGTCCAGTGCCTGGCTCG
>JBDKJZ010000619.1:0-3198 GCA_039796375.1 Pseudomonadota bacterium | reverse complement strand
TTCACCACCACCACCCCCGCCCCCGCCCCCGCCACCCCCGCCACCCCCGCCACCCCCGCCACCCCCGCCACCCCCGCCACCCCCGCCACCCCCACCCCCGCCACCAACCGGCGGAAACGGCGGCGACGGCGGCGATGGTGGCGATGGTGGCACTGGTGGCACAGGCGGCACAGGCGGCACTGGTGGCACTGGTGGCACTGGTGGCACTGGTGGCACTGGTGGCACTGGCGGCACTGGCGGCACTGGCGGCACAGGCGGTGGGGATTCCCCGGATCCCGACGAGAGCTGCGATCAAACCGGTTCGACCATTGAGTGCCAGAGCATGACGCTCCGCGAAGAGATCCCCGTAGTGGGTATTGGTTCGACTCTGAACTATGGAACTCATCGAGTTCGCGGTCGCGCTGAGTTCTACCAAAAGAACATCCGGATAAGCTCTGCCACCATCCCGGCGTCGCTTCAGGGGATTTCTTTGGAGGTTGAAGTCGCGGGCCGCCAGTTCGTGACACCCTTCGCACCGGCACCCAATCTCACCACGACCTTCGTTTGGGATGGACTGGACGCATTCGGACGAGAAGTCCAGGGGCGCCAGCCGCTAAAGGTGACGGTGACCTACGCCTACAAGGCGCTATACGGAGCGGCGCTAGTCTTCGGCCAGTTCGGTCCCACAGCGAGTCTGACGGGTGATCCCGCAAGAGAAGAGATTTACCTCTCTGAGACGTGGAATACTTCGATCGGTGCGTGGGATGCGCGCGGGGTCGGCTTGGGCGGTTGGACCCTCAGTGACCATCACTTCTACGACTCTGTAGACGGTAGTTTGCACCTCGGAAACGGCGAACGGCGGACGGTTAAGAACCAGCCTGCTGTACTGAACGAGGTCCTGAACGGAGTGATCACTTCCCCGAGGTTAGGGGACACGACGCCTGACGGCAGTGTGTATGTTGCAACGCTTGGTGCCGTGAACTTGGTGAGCGCCGATGGGGCCAATAGCCTGGTCGCCGGCGACCCGACGATTACAGGTTATAGCGGCGATGGGGGCCCCGCGACCGCGGCGCGGTTCGATGGCGTACGCGATATTGCTCGTGGCCCGGATGGGTCTCTGTACCTGGCGGATGAGAACAACCAACGGGTTAGGAAAATCGACCCCAATGGCGTTGTCACAACGTTCGCAGGCAATGGCACGGAGGGAACGGCTAACATGACTGCCGCGCAACTGGGTGACGGTGGTCCGGCGACCTCGGCGACTCTACGGCGTCCAAGGGCCGTTGCGTGGGGCCCAGACAACGCGCTCTACGTCGCCGTGGGTGGGCGTGTTCGGCGTATCGATCAGAGCGGAAAAATTTCGACTGTGGCGGGTCGGGGAGGTTTTCCCAACGACGGACTGCTCTCTGACGACGGGATCGACGCCACCGAGGCGCGTATCAGTCCTACGGACCTCGCCTTTGCTCCGGATGGGACCATGTATATCGCCAGTCCTACCCAGCACGCCGTGTTTAGCGTGCGGAACGGCAAGTACGCGACCGTAGTTCGTGGGATCCCCGGCGCGCTCTACGTCAGTGGACAATCTGCCATCGACACAGGAATGTACTCCTTTGGTGACATCGAGATCTCAGAGGCCGGAGAGATCTACCTGTCGGGATTTGCGGCTGTTTTGCCGAGCATATTCCGTCATTTCGTTGCTCAGCTCACGACGGCGGGAACTCTGAGCACGGTGGCGGGCGCGGGTGGTCGAGCCTACGACAGCGCCGGCCAGTTTCTGCACGCACCCGCTGTACGGAGCTTCAACCTCAGGGCTCAGCCATATATCGCCTTTAGCCCAAGGGGCTTCTACTTAGCGCACTACAACTATATCGGCCTCGTGAGCCCAGCGCTGCCCGAGCTCGCTGCGCAGGATTCCATCGTGGCCTCGGAGGACGGGGCTGAAGTGTACGTGTTCGACTACTCGGGCCGTCACCTGGAAACCCGCAGCGGCGAGACGGGCGCGTTGCTTCGGCTCTTTAGCTATGACGACAATGGATTGAGCGGAATCACCGACGCATTCGGCAACGCGCTGAGCATCGAACGCTCAGGCGCCACTCCGACCGCGATTGTCGGCGCGTTCGGGCAGCGCACCACGCTTCAAACAAACTCGGAAGGGTTCCTGACTGAGGTCGTCAACCCTGCAGGCGAAGCCACTTCCATGACTTACTACCCTGGTGGGTTGATCGAGACCATGACCGATGCTCGCGGGGGGACCTCGACCCTGACCTACGACGAACTCGGAAGAATCAAGTCCGACGTCTCCGCGGATGGGGCCACCCAGACACTGATAGCGAGCGGAGACAAACATCTTTGGAGTGTTCAGCACATCAGCGGCGAAGGACGAACCACCACCTACGGTCTAAAGACCGCTCGAAATCGCGATGAGGTCCGTAGCAACACGCTTCGAGATGGTACTACGGCTCAAGCCGCGATCAGCTACGACCAAGGTACCAGTGAGCAGTGGCTGGCCGACGGTAGCTACTTCAAGGCCACCAGCACGCCTGACCCGCGCTTTGGAATGCACGCGCCCATTGCCAGCACCACGGTCACGCTACCTAGCGGCCTGACTCGCGTTGAGGACGTCACCAAGGAGTTCTTCAGCCTGGCACCGAACGATCCCTTCGACTACACGTCTGAACGCATCAAGCGGACGGTCAACGGAAAAACCTGGCAAGAAGACTACACGCGCAGCACGCGGACGCGTGTGTCCAGGTCGCCGCAAGCTCGTACTGTCACGACTGTCGAAGACGAACTAGGTCGAGTCTTGCAGCAGCAACGCCGTGGTATTCACACGGTTTCCTTCTCTTATGATTCGTTTGGGAGGTTCGAACGATCAGCGCAAGGCAACCGCACCTCAACCAGCAGCTACTTCGGAGCTGGCGGTCCCCATGCCGGCTTCTTAGCAAGCGTCACCAACGCGGCCTCCGAAACCGTCGCGTTCACAAGAGATGCCGCGGGCCGCCCCCTCAGCGAAACCTACGCGGACTCCAATCAAACCACGTTCGCCTGGGACAAGAACGGCAATCTAACGCTCGTCCAGCCCCCCGGAAAACCTGCGCACGATCAGCTGTTTACCTCCGTTAACCAGCTAGAGGTCTATGCCCCACCGGCGGCCCCTGGCGTTACCTCCCCAGCCACGACCTACACGTATGATCGCGACCGCCTCCCCCTGACTGAGCT
>JBDKJZ010000618.1:0-3203 GCA_039796375.1 Pseudomonadota bacterium | reverse complement strand
TAGGGGAGCGCTGCACTACCGTAACGTCTGCGCCGCGAACTGGGGCTCCGTTGTAGTTCAGCGTTGCCCAAAGCCGCATTTCTTGGCCGACACCGGTAGCGTCCGCGCCAAAGTGACTCCGCAGACTGAGGTCCACAAACGCATGAACTTGTGCGCCAGCGGGCACCGACGTCGCCAGGTAGTCTCCCGCAACCGGGTTCTCGAGGATCAACCACGAGTAGCCGTTTCCACTGCCGGTTGTGCCACCCCCGACGACCGAGCCGCCTACCGTCGCTCCGAGTACGGCGCCAGGTAAAGTAGCCACCAACATCAACCGATCGACGCCCGGCTCGACCGGGATTGGCGTTGCTGGAGCCCCTGACGACGCGACCTTTTCGACCGGCAAGATGTCCGACAAAAGGGACAAGAACGCGGCGCGCAAGACCTCCGGAGCCAGGGCTAAAGCAGGGTTGGTTTCAGTGCTGTCGAAGCTGCCGTTATGACCTGCCACGAGTGTGCTGAGCGCGGCGACCTGGATATCTCCTGTTCGCGCGTAGGAAATGTTGTGCAGGACGACCCCGGTGGTGAGGTCATCACTCAGCGCGGGGACTTGGGTCGCTGTGAGTTCATGCAAACGCGGCGAACCGGAGTTGTCCATGCCGTCCGTGAGCAACACGAGCTGGCGGCGGCGCCACTTCGCGGCCACTGAGAGCGCATCGGCGCCGTCCACGAACTTCGCAGCAGCGTCTTCGAGCGCCATGCCAATCGGTGTGCCGCCACCCGGTACATCTGCCGGCACGGACGGACTTGTGCCCGCGGAAGCGAAGGCACCAATCGAGACAACCTCAGCCCCACCCGCCCAGTGAAAACGCCCGATCGCCGTTCGGTTATACGCGGCAAGTGTGGCTGCGGTCCCCCCTACCACGTTGCGCGTCGGGATCATGGTGCCGAACAATAGACTGAACAAACTGCCGACGTCGCTCGCGACGCTCCACTTGCTGGAGCCGGGGCCTACGCTTGCACCCATACTGCCCGAGCGGTCCATCAGCACGATCAGGTCGGTCGGGACGAAGATATTCGCTGGAAGGATCGACACCTTGCCCGTCGCGGTGTGCGTGATGCGCAGCTGGTTGTCGACTTGTGCAGGTGGAGTGCCAGCGGCGTCCAGAGTGAGCGCCCCGGCCGCTGTCATGGGGGCAGCAATCTGATAACCCGCCAGTGGGGCATGCGTTGCCAGGTTAAACGCTTGGGCGATCAGAACGGTGTAGTTCGCCGCAGTTTCGGCACCCGCAAACCCTATATTGTTCCCGGTGACCCCGACGCGGTGGGCGTGACGTGCGACGTTCGGGGTGGCGCCGCTGCCATCGAACACGAAGTCTGTGGTCTTGAGCGCACGCAAGCGCACCGTCAAGTTCTTGGTCCCGCCATCGCTATTTATGCCGAGCACCGCACTGCCGCCGTTGATGAACCCATCGAGGAAGGCCACTAGCTCCGCGTTGTTCAAACCAAGCAGCTTGACATTGACGCTGCCGTTCTTAACATCCGTCGGATCAGGCGCCGCGGGGTCTGGGGTCACGCTGAATAGTGCGTTCGCGACGGCTGCGGACAGCACCGGGCCACCGTTGAGACTCACGCCATTGATCGTCCACGCGAGGATTGCTGGGTCGGCGGTGAACGACACCTGAGCGAGGTTGAGTTGTGTACTACGGGCTTGCTTCGTAGCACCGTCATCGTGGGCGACGACGAATAGCTGAGCTGTGTCAAAAGGCATGGCGTTCTCTCTCGGGTTGAAGGTGTGGGGCGCGGCGGATTGGACGGGCCTAGTTGCTAAGCGGGCTGACCTTAGAAGGTGAGGCATTGCTGTCGGAATTGGTGGCTCCATTTCCGAGCTGACCGTTCGAATTGTAGCCCCAACACCAAGCTTGAGAACCCGGGGCCAGAGCGCAGGCGTGCGCAGAGCCGACAGCGAGTTGAGTAACCCCGGCTAGACCTACCGCAGTCGGCGTATCGCTGGCAGCGGCGCTACTAGCAGTTGTCTGTCCATAGGTGTTGTCGCCCCAGCAAGAGACGACTTGAGAGCTCGTGAGAGCGCACGTGAACCCACTCCCCGCACCTATCGCGATGACGTTCGTGAGGTTCGGCACGAGCTGAGGCGTGTTGAACAAGCTGCCGCTGGCTTGCCCGACCTGCTTCGAGACATTGTCGCCCCAGCAATAGACGCTACCCGCTTGCACCGCGCAGGCGTGGTAATCACCCACCGTCAGTGCCGTTGCGCTGCTGAGCGTAGACACCGTGCGCGCAGTCGTCGACAGCGCATCTGCGGTGCCGTCTCCCAACTGTCCGTAGGTATTGTTGCCCCAGCACGCTACGGTTCCGCCGCTTTGCCGCGCGCAGGAGTGCAGGCGACCGACACCGACTTCCACAGCGTCAAGTAAGGACGTGGTCGCTCCTACTGCCACAGCAGTTGGACCTGCGGTACCTGTGCAGGTCGCACCAAGGAAGTCACAGATATTCCCCAACCTACCGTTTGCTTGTAGCCCCCAACAATACACCGTTCCGTCGCTCCGGACGGCACAGCTGTGGCTCAGCCCGGCCGCGATGTCGACGGCAAGCGTAACGGACGTTTCGTCCGGCTCGTCGCTACTTCCTGCGCCGCTATTACCTAGTTCTTCGTTAGTATCGTCGCCCCAGCAGTACACAGTTTGGCTCGGCAACGCGATCGCGCAAGAGTGTTCTCTACCCGCACTGATGCCTGTCACTCCAGTCAACAACGAGACGAGACGAGGCTCGAGGCGTTGTGTTGTCCCGCCGTCGCCGAGTTGGGACTCGGAGTTCTTGCCCCAGCAGGCCGCTTTGCCCGCGTCGTCGATCGCGCAGCTGTGAAAGAAGCCGGCCGACACCTGCGTCACCTCCACGCAGTCCGAAGCGCCACATGCGAACAAGCAGACGTTGTCGCATCCACGACAGCTGGCCAGTGCCGTGTCGTCGGTTTCGCAACCGTTTTCAAGATTGGTATCGCAGTGCCTCTGATCGACAGGGCACTGAGTGATTTGCCAGCCGCCTGCTTGGCATGAATAGGTGACGCCTGGGTTGGTGGGGGTGCCAGTCAGCGTATCGGCAGCGTCTACGAGACTATTACAGTTGTTGTCCTTGCCGTCGCAGACCTCTGAAGCCGCGGGTAGGATCTCCTCGTCAGCGTCGTTGCAGTCGTCGTACAGGCTCGC
>JBDKJZ010000617.1:0-3210 GCA_039796375.1 Pseudomonadota bacterium | reverse complement strand
GCAAAGTTGGCCTTCGTTGTTCACCAAGACCTTGGTGAAGAAGTTGACGTTCGGCACTAGGTCCCTCTTTCCCAGCCCGTACTTGCCAAGCTCGACAAGAAAGTTGTCACGGCTGTTTCTATGGAAGTTATTGCGCAGCGCTTGGTAGCTGCCGTGCCCATATTTTCGCGCACTTAGCGACCGCGTCATATGCCCAGTGATCGTATCGTGCCAGCCGTAGCTGTCCTCAATGATGCTGAAGAAGATCCGACCCATATCCGAGTACAGACAGTTGCCCGCGGTGAGGCGCGCGATGTGCTGACACTTCAAGGTGTCTGGCATGTTGTAGCGTTCAAGCGGCAATCGTGGGTTGTAGAACAGCGCAGCGGGCGTACTCTTGCCCGAGGTGTTCGTAATGCGCAGGGCTTGCCCTCGGCGCACCACGCGAGACCACATTTGTCCTCCCTGTAGCGTCTCCACCTGGAGGACGCTCGTCGCATCAATTTGTTTCGCCAATTTCTACCACCTGGTTGTCCACGAGTGCGATCCGCGCTCGCGAATTGCACCGGGTCGTCCCGGCGTTGACCCATGGGCACACCGGGTCGTCCCGGCAGGGTCTGCTGTCAAGAATAGGTCGCGTCGCTTACGCCGCGCGAGTCGAATCCTCGTCGGGATCAAGTTTCGAATGGGTTTCGGCCCCGTGGATGAGCTCCTCCAGACGGCGCTTGGTCGCGAGAAAGCTCCCCGACAAGAGGTGATCGCGGCGGCGCGGGCGCTCGACCGGTACGTCAATCACCTCCAACACGCGGCCGGGATTGGCGCCCAAGACGACGATGCGGTCCGAAAGGTAGATCGCTTCTTCCAGGTCGTGGGTGATGAATAACACCGTCACATCTACTTCGTTCCAGATTCGGATCAGATGGTCCTGCATCGTTGAGCGTGTCTGCGCATCGAGAGCACCAAACGGTTCGTCCATCAACAAAATCCGCGGCTCGTTGGCTAGCGCACGGGCGATCGCGACTCGCTGTTTCATGCCGCCAGACAGCTGCGATGGATAGTGTTCAGAAAAGGCGGAAAGTCCGACAACCCTCAGCCATTCATTCGCTCTATCAGCGGCTTGGGCACGCGGGAGTCCTTTCAAGCGAGGACCGAACATCACGTTGCTCTTCACATTCAGCCACGGGAAGAGCGTGTAGCCCTGAAACACCATGCCTCGATCGGCACCTGGGCCGTCAAAGGGTTTGCCGTCTAGGAAAGCACCTCCGTCGCTTGGATGGTCCAACCCCGCGAGAATGCGGATCAGCGTCGACTTTCCGCAGCCCGACGGACCGATCACGCTGACGAACTCGCGCTGGCGCACGTCCAAACTCACCTTGTCGAGTGCGGTGGTCACCCCCGTCGCGCTGGTGAAGCGGCGACTGAGCTCGGTGACCTCCAGGACCTTCGGGCGGCTCTCGATTTCCTCGACTCGCGAGCGAACGCGTTTCGTGTGAAATAGATAGCTAGGTAGATTGGGCTCGCCTCTTCTCATTTTAAATCCTCACGCGGCCGACGAGGCCTCTGGAGTTCTTTTGGAGTCCTTGGTGGAAGCGCGCCCGAAGAACCGGCGCACGCGAGCGAGCAAGTTGGGCAGCGTGTGGTCGCCGCTATCCCAGGGGAAAAGCAGCCGCCCGAGCCGTTCGAGAACCTGGTCGGAGATCAGACCGATGATCCCGATCATGATGATAGCCGCGTAGACGTTCTCGAAGTGGCGGTACCGCTGCTGTTGATAGATGAACGCGCTGATGCCGGACTTTTCTCCGATCAGCTCGGCGACGACTAGGTAGGTCCAGGCCCACCCGAGCAAGATGCGCATGTCGCGAAATAGCAAGGGGAGGGCACCTGGAATCACCACGTGCGTCAGGAGCTGGCGATTGGAGGCGCCGAGCGTTTGCGCGGCTTGAAGGAGCGACTTTTCAACGAGCTGGGTGGTGTTGGAGATGACCAGCACCATCTGAAAAAATGTACCAACAAAGATGATGGCGATCTTCGGCTGGTCGGCGAGCCCAAAGATGGATACCGCCAACGCGCCGAACACTGGCGCAGGCATGTAACGAACGAAATCAACGAACGGCTCTACCAGCCGGGAAGCTAGCGAGAACGTTCCGCAGAGTAGGCCCAAAGGCAATCCAAACAACGCCGCGTAAAAGAACCCCCAAAAGATGATTCGGCAGCTGTGCCAGAGGCTCTCGTGTAGCCAGACATCGCCATGTCGCTCGGGCTCAGTGGTGAACGCCGAATAGAACGCGCGCGCAACCTCATGTGGGGCCGGCAGATAGATCGGGTTGCTCCGATACCCGGTTGCGAGCTTGGCCCCCGCGGACGCTAGCTCAGCGTTCCGCATTGCAAACACTTCGCGCTCGACCCTCTGGTCGACAGCGAGGTACGAATAGTCTCCGGGGACGTCTGTGTCGCCGGCGTCAGTGACGACCACCTGCGGGCTCCAGATGAATGGAATGTAGCTAATCGAGCTCCAACCCAAAATCGGGAGGACGAACGCCATGAGCGCCAGCCACGCTCTGGCGCGACTGGGCAAGGGTTCTCGAACGACTAGCCACTTTGTTGCCATAGATGCGCTCGATTGCTGGAGTGCTACTTGACCGCGGGCTTTTCAGCAGCGGCTTCTTGAACCACCGGCGCGCTGCTCTTTGCGAGAGCCTCAACTACGCTGGAGTCAAGGTAGTCCTCATACTTCACCGCCGCTTTGTAGACTTGGTTGTCGACCTGGAATTTGTCGACGACCTTGCTGCTGTGATAGATCGACTCGAGGGTTTCACCCTTTGCGAAGTGCTTCGTGTTCCCGGCTAGATCCAGAAAGAACGTCCCTTTCATGAGGTCCTTATAAGCCGATGCCTCCAGGCCGACGCGTGCGGCCATGATCTTGGCGGCTTCGTCTTGGTTCTTTTCATCTTTGATGAAGTCAGCGATGCGGAACCAAACCTTGGCGACCTTGGTCCAATCGTCGCGGCGCTCGGCGAAGCTCTTTGGACTCACGGCGAGCACATCGTAGATAATCCCCGGGACGTCCGCGCTCGAGAAGATGCTGGTTGACCCTGGCAGCTCTTTCAGTGCCTGTCCGCTGTTCGGCTGCCAAGCGACGATAGCATCTACCTTACCCGAGCTCAGCGCTTGGGGAGTTTGGTCCGTCGGGACGGGCAGAATAGTGATGTCCTTGTCAGTCAGCTTCGCGGA
>JBDKJZ010000616.1:0-3214 GCA_039796375.1 Pseudomonadota bacterium | reverse complement strand
CCCCGAATGGAGTCTCGGACGCGTGAGTAGCGAGCCCCGTCGTGCCGGCGGACCTACCGGTGAAACTCTATTGCGACGAGTCCGCAGATTGCCCCGATGGCACCTATTGCAGCCCCGATGGCCAGTGCGCTGAATGGCGCGAAAAAGAAGATGACGTCGTTGTGCCACCTGAGCCTCCTCCAGAACCCCCGACGAAGTGGGAACCACCGGGAAAACCCAATTGCGACGAGTCCGCAGATTGCCCCGATGGATCACTGTGCCACCCCGATGGCCAGTGCCTCGCGTGGGGTGACAAGGATGCACAAGGCGCGGAGCTGCTCGCGACCACCGACATCGCGCATGGCGCTGTCATCCGCGACATTTGGATTTCCGACGACGGAGTTTACTACTTGGACTCCGGGACAACTGACGCCCTTTACAACCCAAGCCTCGACGGCGCTGTGCGCTTCCTGCGACATGGAGAGCGCGAGCCCTCTGTAATTCACGGCGGCCTTAGCCGGCCTTGGGAAATGTTTGGGGAAGGTGACCGGCTATTCGTCCTCGACGTGCCGCGCACAGCCGTCGAAATCACGCTCGGGACTGAGCTGGAAACGCGGACCCTGGACCTCGGGTGCGGTGCCGACTGCCACCTCCTGGGCCTCGCACCCGCCCCGGGCGGGCTGTACTACACTCGCGCAGACGGCCAGCCAGAGAGGTATTCGATCATGTTCAAGGCGCAGGCAGCAGACAGTCTGCCAGTAGTGCTCGAAGAGCTAGTGAGCACGCCTGTCTCCTTGTCCCAAGGCGAGAACTTCATCTATGTGTTCTACAGCGATCCAGCCTATGTGCTCCGTCCGCTCAACAAGCAGACGGGGGAACTCGAGGACGGCGTTCCCCATGGCGGCGGTACGACTGTCGATTTTCATGGGGAGGTCTTCTCAGGCGGGTACGGTGTTCAGAAGTCCACCCCAAGTGGGGAGCCGATCAATCTGTACCTGCCGGCGTCTTTCGCGCCATTCGACATTCACTCTGTCTCAACAGCCGGAATCTTGGTGTACGACACGACCGCAGCCGCACTTCTTCTGGTTCCGACCGATCCAGGGCCAGCTAAGAGCATCTTCACCACTTCGCGGTGGGTGAGTTCTGCGGTCACACACGGGGACCACGTCTACTTCGTCATCGATGGATGCTTGATGAGAAAAGCGCTCTAGCGTTTGGGAACAACCTAACACAAACGATGCTGGCACGTGGCGCCTCGCTGTCCTCACTCTTTCCGATTGGGCGGATCCGTCATCTCCCAGGATAGTAGCGATTGCTACTATCCTCGCAACCCGTTGCATACGCCCCAACGCCAGTGCAGTTTGCGCAATAACCGTTGGTGAGTTCACGTCGGCGAGTATCGACGCGTATCCGTATCGCTTTTGCAAGCGCAGTCGAGGACTCTGCCGCGTCTAATCGCGCCAGAGTTAAGGGGGTGGGGTAGCTGGGGCGCGCTCAGCAGTGGCGATAAGAGCCGGAGGTGACTCCCGAGCCGGGAACGTTCTCGATGGCGCTACAAATCGAGCGGTTTCCTCGACGACTGACGATCGTCGGGTTAAGTCCCTCTCCGTGAACCCCCTGACCAAGAACCGCGCTGCCCGGGCCTACACCGGTTATACGTGTATCGGTCTCGATAACCCCAAGGGTCCCGACAACGTGGGCTCGGTCATGCGCGCGGCAGGCTGTTACGGCGTTCACAGTGTGTTCTACACCGGTGAACGCTACACCCGCGCGAGCGGATTACGCACCGACACCAAGCGGGTGCACTTGCAGATCCCGCTCACCGGAGTCGACGATCTGAAGCAGGTGATTCCGCTCGGCTGCGTGCCAGTGGCGGTCGAGTTGCACCCCAATGCAAAACCGCTGCCCGGCTACACCCATCCCGAGCGCGCGTTCTATATCTTCGGACCGGAGGACGGTGACCTGAATAGCGAGATCACCACCTGGTGCGAGGACATCGTTTACATTCCCACCCACGGCTGCATGAATCTGGCGGCGACCGTGAACGTCGTGCTCTACGACCGACTCGCGAAGTCACGGACAATACCGTAAAACAGGACCCTCATGCTGACTCGCCTTGCCGTTGTGCTCTTGGAATCTTCCCCGCTCCTGCGCCGTCTGCTCTGGCGCTGGTGGTATGGCCGGCTTGCCAGCAAACAGCAGTCCCGTGACTGGACCTTCATGAACTACGGCTTCGTGCCGCCGGACGGAGCGAACCTCGCGCTCGAACCGGCGGACGAACCCGACCGACTCTGCATTCAGCTGTATCACCGCGTCGCCTCGGCCACAGACCTCGCGAGCCAGGAGGTGCTCGAGGTTGGCTCGGGTCGCGGTGGCGGCGCGAGCTTCGTCGCTCGCTACCATCGGCTGGCGAAAATCACCGGCGCCGACTTCTCCCCGCAGGCCGTCGCGCTTTGCGGGAAGCGCCATGCCACCGTGGCTAACCTCACTTTCGTTGTCGGTGACGCCGAACACCTCACCTTTCCCGACGCCAGCTTCGACGCCGTGCTCAACGTGGAGAGCAGTCACTGCTACGGCCACATCGACCGCTTCTTCGCTGAGGTCGCGCGCGTGTTGAGGCCGGGCGGACACTTCCTCTACACCGACTTCCGCGCCGCCACCGAGGTCCCGGCCTGGCACGCTGCCCTCGCTGGCACGCCGGGCTGGGAACGCGTGGACTTCGAGGACATCACCGCCGCCGTAACCGCGGCGCTTGAGGCCGATGATGAACGGAAGAGGAAGCTCATCGCTGAGTTGATCCCGCCCGCCTTCCAGCAGGTCTTCGGCGAATTCGCCGGCCTCGTCGGCGGCCAGATGCACAGCGGCTTCCGCTCGCGCACCATAGTCTACCACCGCTTCACCTTTCGGAAGGCAGGGTCCACACCTTGACGGCCCCCGCCTGGCGACAGATTCAGCGCGCCGCACAGGGCCCACACCTGTTAACGCTACACCTAGCAGGGCGGCGAGAGCGCCTACCCAACCTAACCCGCTGGGCTCATCGCTCGTGGGTTGAACGGCGCAGCCGCTGCCCTTTTCGTCGATCCCGTTGGCTTGGTGCCCGTCTTTCTCAGTCGCGGCACACACCCTGAGCTTTTGGCACTCACCCTCAGTACACTTGCCATCCACACAAGCCCCAGTGACTTTTGGGCGCTCATACTTGCAGAGATCTTCTCCTGGTTCGACCAAGCCAGCGCAG
>JBDKJZ010000615.1:0-3215 GCA_039796375.1 Pseudomonadota bacterium | reverse complement strand
GGTCTGTGACGTCCTTCGCAAAAAGCAACGTCTGCTTCGCCTCCGGTGACTGGTCGTTCCAGTGAAAGCACTCGATCTGTTTCCGCGTGAGTCCCACGAGGGAATCGCCGCAGCGGATGGCGTGATCCACGAAGGTAAACGGATGGTCTTTAGCCAGCGTCGCCAGCCAGAGGGAGAGCTTGGCGAGGTCGGTGGCCATCGGGTTGCGGTCCACCCCGTAGAGGCAGCGCTGGGCCACGAGGCGGCGAGCGTGCAGCAACTCGTCTTCATCCGGCGGGATGGCAGGCTTCCCGCCATAATACTGCCACGCGGCGACCAGCGCATCACCGAGCTGGCGACACGCTTCGACCAGAAACGCGCCGGAGCCGACGGCGGGGTCGCATACTTTCAGGTCGAGGATTTGCTGGGCCGTAGGGTGTTCACAAAGGCGGGCGAGGATGGGCTCCAAAGTCTTACGGACAATGGGGGCCGTCAGGGCGCGGGGCGTGTAGTGCGACCCAGATCGGCGGCGTTCGTCGGTGGGCTGGAGGATCAGCGAACCGGCCGGGACTTTGTCCGGTGAGGCGGCACGGGCGATTTTTCGATCCAGTGCGGCAAGGAGGTCGTCGTGGGTCTGGGCGTTCTTGAGCGCGGTGGCCGCGCTGCCGGTGAGTTTGTGGTCCGTGAGCTTTTGGAGCTGCTCGCCGCGCTTTCCGCTGTCGATGGCGAGGAGTTGATCGAGGTCGATGAACGCAGGCGCGCCTTTGCTCTTGGCCGGCTTCAGCGCGATGGACGTGCCTTTGGCCACATCCATAGTGAAACCGATCATGGTCTGATAGACGGAGCCGATTTGCTCCACGTCGAGAGCGCGATAGGAAAGGCGTTCGCCGTCGAGGAGCAGGAGCTTCTCCAACACGCGGCAGAGGGTTCCGTCGGAAACAAGCGGGAGCTGATTGGTGTCCGTGCCCCCGGCGGTGTGCGCATTTTCCCGCCCTTCGAGAAACGGGAAGCGGTCGGGCTAGAAGAGATGCCCATGACGCGCGGGCATGGCGAGATCCCAATGGCGGGAGCCTTGGTAAACGACCCGGCAGAGCGTGAGGATCTGCGCATACGCGCCGAACCGGCTGTCCATCGTGTCCGGATGGCGTTCACGCGCGGCCCTGAGTTTCTCGAACAGTCCGTGGATGGAGTAATTCCGCTGGTAGAGCGAGCCGCCGGGCATGAGGCCGCGATCTTCGGCGAAGAGGAGAAAGACGAGGCGCAGCAGCAGCGTGAGCAGCGCGTGATAGACTTCGTCAGGATCTCGGGCAAGGACTTCGCGGAGGAGCTTCCTGTCCACCTGCGCGTCCGCCGCTTGGAAGCCCCGAACGAGTTCGTAGAGGGCTTCAAGAACCTGTTCGGCGAGCGCAGTCGAGACCGCGCCTTGATACTCGCGACTCTTCTTCAGCAACGCGGGCAGGCGGGCCGCTTCGGCCACCGCAATCAGGCGGCGATGCGACAACAGCATCTCGAACGCGGACGCGACCGCGCGCCCGGCCAGTTCGGTCATGAAGCGAACGGGAAACGTGAGACTGCCGACATTCTCTCCGCGTGGCGCGTAAAGCAGTCGCACCTCAGCGCCATTGGCCATGAGGCCGATGGGAATGTCCTTGGCGCGAAGGAGACGCTCGAACTTCTGCGCTGGCGACGCGACCCAGCCGCTGGCGCGGGCGGCGTCAGAAATCTCGTCGAACTTCGTTCCCGGCGGAAGTTGGCGGATGAAGAGCATCCACGGTTTTCCAGGGTCGGACGGCGCTAGGTATCGCAGAGCGGCGTCGGGATAGAGCAGCTCACCGAACTCGCCGGTGGAGAAGCGGAGGGCATCGGGCACTTCGGCTTCGACGGCGTAGATGTCGAGCAGGTCGTCCCGCCAACCGAGGAACGTGCGGGCGAAATGAGCGAAATGCGGAATGACCGGGGCACCCGTTTCCGCATCGCGGGCCACGGAGGCAAGGAAGCGTTCCTGGGTGGTGGCAAAGGTCGAGCCGTCGAGTTGGACGCCGTGGTCCACCAGCGCGACGGGGGCGACGACCACTCCCTCGGGCTGGAGGTAGCCCATCCAGCGCTTGTGCTCGTCAATGGCCTGTTTGCGCGGATCGAAGCTCATAACGGCACGGGCTTTCCGTTCGGCTGGAGCGGTGCCGCGCTGCCACGCGCGGCATCATACTCTTCGTGCAGCTTGAGATTCGGAAACTGATCGCTAGCTCCTTTGATGAACTTTGCATCATTCAGCGTACCATAAGTGACACCCTTAAAATTGAGGTTCACACGCATCTCCTTGAGAAGCGCCTCAGGATCTCCGAATGCATCGAGAAGCGTGTGGTGGAGCATCCTCTCAACTTCTTTCCGTTCCGGATTGATCCCCAAGGCTCCAATCCATTCCTCAGGGGGACGCTTGAGCACCGATGGCAGCAGCGCCTTGGTAAGACGCTTGGCGTTGTCGTCGTAGATGCCGGTCAACTTCTCTCGGAGCGCTGTTTGAAACGCATCAACTTTCGTGCGAAACCATCTGACCTCCTTTTCAAAGGTGTCCTTATTTGCGCGGAGCATCAGCGTTCCGTAGCCGGAGACCGGCCGAAGAAAGATTTTCCGGATTCGTTGGCATTCGTCGCGAAGCGCCTTCTCGGAAATCTTCTTCTTGGCATCAAGAATGTCGGACTCCTCTAGCAAGCGGAAGGAACTGCGAAGTTTGTCGCGGGTCTTCGGATCCATCTTCGCCATACCAACAAGCTCCGGCGGAATAGTCACCGTGTGCCGGGAGATGAAGCAGCCTTCCAGCTCGAACTCAACGAACTCCAGCTTGGCGTTGAAGACGCGCTCCTTGCGGGAGATGTCGAACTTCAATGGCGGATTGCCGCTGAGATCCTTTTTGACGGCCTCAATCGCGTCAGCCTTTACGATTTCCAGTCCGATCTCCCGTTTGGCTGGGCCGTCAGCGCCGACGCCGAGCTCGTCACCCAGAACCTTGGGCGTCGCTTGAAGCGCGATGCCATTGGGACGATTCGGTTGCAGGGACCCGGCTTCTATTAGCAGCGGCGTTGGCGCGAAAATCAACGAAGTCTCGTCTGCTGCAACGACGCAGATGCGAACGCCGGGCTGATGGCAGACCGCCTGATTGCACGAAGCGGCGGCCTTTAGAGTCTCCTCCAAGCCCTTCTCTGTCCCGTAACCGAGCCGGACGACCTCGGCATCGATAT
>JBDKJZ010000614.1:0-3216 GCA_039796375.1 Pseudomonadota bacterium | reverse complement strand
CAGCACCGTGCCAACAGATCTCAGGTTCCAAAGTGCGGTCAGTCGTTCTTCATCGCCAACCACTCCGAACCCTGGGCGCAGCGTCCAGCTGCACAAGCGCAACCAGTTGAGCTCGTGAGCCTCACCGTGCCCGCGCTGGGCCTGCTCGTTCATACAGGCATCAAAGATCCCACGACACGTTTCCCCTGACCACTCGCCGCGCGGTCCCAATACCGCTTCGAGCTGATTTCTCAGGCTCTTGACCTGGGAATCATCGTAAGAAGCGAACGCACTCTTAATCCGCTGGCGGCACTCAGGTAGCTTGGGGTGGGTGGGCCCGGTAGCTGTCGCCGGCTCGCCCCGACGCGCGTCGGCCGCTGGCGCACTCGCGGGTGCAACTGGCCGGGCCAGGCTGGTGCCGCGAAGTACGAAATCGAGCTTCCAACGGGTCGGTGGCAAAGCCACCGTCACCAAGGAGAGCTGGAGTGCCCCAGACTGGTCGATGCTGCTTTCCAGCGTGACGCGGACCGTGTTGCTTCCGCCCGCGCTGCCTGGCCGGACGTTTCCGCTCGGTGAAGACTTAGCGCGGAGCAATGTTTGAAGTGCGGGAAGCGACTCCAACTCAGCGCCTTCACTGTTCGCCGCGAGCAGCGTTCCCGGAGCATCGAGGCGGTCTCCCGAGTAAGCAAAGAGCGGGAAGGAGACGGGCTCGTTCAGCCTAAGCTCAAGAACGCGACCGTCGACGACGTGGCGCGTCCCTTCTGCTGCATTCTTCGGCGCTAGACACAGGGCGCAAGGGCGCCCCGCGTGCTCTATTCCGACGTAGTAGGCTCTGGCTGTTCCGCCCGAAATGAGGGTCCCTATGCCGCGCCGGGCCAAGGCGAAACGGGCAGCACCCCGAGCCACCGAGGTGTCTAGCGACACGTGCTTAAGCAACTGGACCTGCTCGTTGCGGTACCAGCGGCCCAAGACCTCTTGGAGTCGTTCCACCGCGGCGGGAGCCTTGAACACACCGCCGTTTAGCAACAACAGGTCGGGTTTCGGCAAGCCGTCTACTAGGGTCGCGCCGGCTTCGATGGCGGCCGCTGCGTGCCGTCTCAGAAACGTCGCGAGGTGTCGTGGGACAGCGGTATCGCTTGTGTACGGCAAACCCAGCGTAGTGAGGCCGGCGCGCACGCCGCGCACGGCGACGTCCGCGGGATCTGTCTTGGGAAAGAACCCATCGAGCAGCACGGCGAGCGCTTCTTCACGTGTGACGACCAGGCTCTTGGTGGAACCAGTAAGTCTGCTACCCCGCCCTTGATATGAGATTACCGCATCCGTCGGCGCACCGTCGGACAGCAGGCGTTCTTTTGTGTCCCGCGCCGATTGCACCAGGCCGGCCCACACCGTCGCGTCTTCGGGTCGGCCAAGACCGGCTTTCTCAAGGGCGTAGAGCGCCAGCGCCGCGTCCATGTTGTCGCCGCCAAGCATTAGATGCCCGCCAACAGCAATGCGCTCCACGCGCGGCTGACCCTGGTCGTCCAGTTCGCTGAGAACCCGCAGCAACGTCAAGTCGGTCGTGCCGCCGCCGATGTCGACGACCAGGATGAGCTTCGCTGCCGCCAGCAAAGTTCTTAGCTGTGCAGCTTGTTCGGGTTCAGCATGCGTGCCGAGGTAGTCATAGAGCGCAGCTTGTGGTTCTTCGAGCAGGCGCACTTCTCCAAGGCCTGCTTCCAGCGCGGCCTCCGCTGTTAGGCTGCGAGCACCCTCGTCGAAGGACGCTGGCACCGTGACGACGACGTCTTGCTCGGACAGCGGCGCCGCAGGGTACTTGTGGCGCCAGGCACGCTCCAAATGGGACAGATACGCGACCTGCGCTTCGTAGGGTGACACATGCGGATCGTCGTCGTTGCTACCCCACGGCAAGATCTTCGCACGTCGGTTCACCCCACCGTGGCAGATCCAACTCTTGGCAGAGGCCACGAGCCGATCTGGGGCCTTCGCCCCGAGCCGCCGTGCGAGCTCGCCGGTGATTTGCGGAGTGGCGCCCCAGGGCAGGTTAAGTTCCCCGGTGTTCATCTCACCCGGAATCGCCAAGTACAAAAACGAAGGCAGAAGCTCTCGCTCGCTGACTTCCCCTGGTGCTACGAACTGCGGCACCCTCAGCAACTGGATTGTCGGACGCGATAGTGGCGCGGCAGCCAGGGCCGAATGGGTCGTGCCCAAATCAATCCCAACGGCGAATCGCGGTCTGCTCATCCGGGCCTCACCGTACTCGGATGTTGAAACTGAGTTTCCAACTTCGGGGGGTATTCTGCTCGACGGCGAAGAGCTCCAACGTTCCCACCTCAGTCACAGTCGCACGCAGGCGCACGTGAACGACTTCGCCGACCGTGCCATCGAGCAGGGTCTCGAGGGGAGCAAGCTCGGTCAGCTGAGTCGGGTTCACCACTTGACCCAGGCAGTCGCTTTGGCGCGTCGCGGAAGCAAAAAACTGAAACGACACGGCCTCGCCGAGAACCAATCCGAAGCTCTGCTCGAGGGTGACTTCTGAGCCTTCTTCCATGCCGAAGGGCGCAACGCACAGCGCGTCCAGCTTGGGGGCGATGCCCGGTACGGCCAGCCCAGCCCGCTCGACGCCAATATAGTGCGATTGTGCGGTCCCGCCGCGGATGCGCAAGCTGCCGGTCGCCCGTGCCTTGGCGTAGTAGGCGGCGCCGCGGCTCACAGCGAGCTCAGGATCCGTACCGGAGAGCGCACGGGCCGGAGCCACGCCATCTACTTCTGCCCAAGCGCCGAGTCGTCCTAGGAGTCGCTCCTGCACGACGCTTGAGCGCGTCACGCCGCCGTTGAACAGCACCGCTGCGGGATGCACGAACCCCGCTTCACCGGTACTTGCACGCGCCAAAAATGCCGCCAAGTGCCGAGTGATCGCGGCGTCGCTCGCATAGGGCAAGCCGATGGAAGTCAGGCCTGCTCGGCGAGGTATTTGCGGCTTTTCGTTGGCGGCCACTTCGGGAAAGAACCCCTCCAACACCACTTGCCGCAGCTCCTCAAGACTGAGCTCGGTTCGAATGGTTCCGCCGATCAGCTTGCTGCCGCGACCCGGGATAACGAGTGGGTAGGTGACGGGCGGCTGGTCTACCAAGAGCGCCTCTTTTGCCGCTCGACACGCGTAAACTAGCGACCGCAGCTGCCAGTCATCGAGGTTCTTGCCCTCGGCTTCCAGTCGCGCACGCACGTTGAAAGCCAGCG
>JBDKJZ010000613.1:0-3217 GCA_039796375.1 Pseudomonadota bacterium | reverse complement strand
TAGCGCCCTAAACCTGGGCGAGGGGCGCTTCGGCGCCGCAAAGCCGCTAGGGATGATCTCAGCAACCGAGGTGCTGAGCTTCGCCAACGGCGTTCGAGTTGCGGATTTCAACGGGGATGGCTTGAGCGACTTGGCTGTCGTTCGGAGCGAAAGCGCGCGCTACTGGCCGAGTCTTGGCTTGGGGGAGTTTGCTCGAGCTGTGGAGATGGCCTCTGCCCCGACGCTGGTTGATGCAGAGCTGCCCCAGCTACAAGTGCGTGATCTGAATGGCGACGGCCTGACCGACTTGGCCCTGGTAGGCGTGGCTGAGGTGCGTTATTGGCTGAACCTCGCGGCGCGCGGGTTTGGAGAGCAGCAGCTGATTTCGCAGACCCCAACGCGGGGTGTCAACACTGAGGTCCGCGTGGCCGACATGAACGGCAATGGTACGGCTGACTTAGTGTGGATCGACCCGACTGCGCCAGTTCCGTGGCAATACCTTGAGCTCTTCCCGAACGGCACGCCGGGGCTGATCACCCAGGCGGACAACGGCATGGGTAAGATCCTCCGCGTGGCCTACGGGGGGATGGGTCAAGCGAGACTGACCGCAGAAGCCGCCGGGCTAGGCTGGAAACACCGTTGCCCGATCGGGCAGATGCTGACGGTCGCGCTCGAGCAAGACGATAACCTTGGGAACCTGGTGCGCACCGAGTACGTCTACGGGGACGGGTACTTTGACGCCGCCATGCGGGAGTTCCGTGGTTTTGGAACCGCCCTCAGCCTCAGCCTTGGCGATGAAGCACAGCCTTCGCTTATCACCCAACATGCCTACGATGTCGGTATCGAAGAAGAAGCGCGCAAAGGTCTAACGCTCAGCACCGAGCGCCGAGATGAGGCCGGAGGGGTCTTTGATACTGCGATCACCCAGTACGAAGTGCGCAGCGTCGCTGAAGCTGCGGACGGCACAGCGCTCAGGTACGCCGCGCGTGTCGCGACTGAACGACGCGTGTTTGAGCTAGGCGCTGAGGCGAAGCTCATTCGGACCACCTTTCAAGAGGATGACTTTGGAAACGTGGTGCTTGAAAGCGCTCAGGGCGAAGTGCTGGCGGGTCAGCCCGAGCACGGCGACGACGAGCGCATTACCCGCCGCACCTACGCCAAGAATGAGTCCGCGTGGATTCTGGATCGCGTGAGCTCAGAACGAATTGACTCCTTCGCTGGGACGATGCTGTCTGAGACTAGAACCTATTACGACGGAGCCACCTTCGAGGGACTTGGACTGGGCGAGGTGGAGCGCGGCAACCCGACAAGAGTTACGAGCTATATCGACGAAGAAAAAGGGTTCGTTTTCGAGAGCGGACGCGAGTTCGATCAGTACGGCAATTCCATCGCCATGCTCGATGCGCGCGGGCTTCGCACTGAAGCCGACTACCACCCCGAGAACCACACCTACTTGATCGAGGAGCGGCAGTTTCCGTCAGAAGGCGTCGTGCTCCGCTGGAAAGCGGCCTTTGACATGGGGTTCGGCGTCGTCCGGCGCATTGAAGGTCCCAATGGGGAGGTGACTGAGTTTGTGCACGACGCGCTGAGCCGCGTGGTCAAGATCATCGAGCCCGGAGACAGCCTTGAGCTGCCAACACAGGAATTCGAGTACATCCTCAGCGCACCTATCAGCACGCTTAGAGAGGAACGGCGCGAGCGCTCAGGCGAAGGCGATACGGTCAGCAAGATCGGCTATTATGATGGCCAGTCACGTCTGCGCGCGTCCATTGAAGAGGGCGCTGAACCCGGCGCTTGGGTGTTGACGCAGTTAGAGAGCTTTGGACCTCGAGGGAGTAAGGCCTTCGAGATCTATCCTACGTTTGTCAGTAGCTTGGAGTTTCCCGGCACCGCCCCCTCCGAGTTGAGCGGCAAGACCTACCGCTACGACGCCCTGCAGCGACTCGTTAGCCACGTCGAGCCCGACGGCGCAACGATTGCGACAGAGTATGCTCCCTTGAGCAAGCGGGTCTGGGACGAACACGACACTGACATGGCGTCGACCCACTACGACACGCCGATGTTGTTTGAGAGTGACGGCCTGGAGCGACTGCGCCGCGTAACCGAAAGTGACGCGGGGCGTAGCGTCGTGAGCGGTGAGTACAGCTACGACGCGCGCGACTTGGTCACCAGCATCATCGACGCTAACCAGCAGGCGCGCCGCTACACTTATGATGGGCGAAAGCGCCGTATTGCCTTGGAGGATCCTAACGCGGGCAGCTGGCAGTTCATTTACGCGGACAGTAACGACCTACTTGAGCAAGTCGACCCTACGGGCGGTCAGGTGTCCTACACCTACGATCAGTCGGGTCGAGTCCTGGGGGAATGGCACCAGCTTCCAGGCGAGAAAAAGCAACGTGTCAAAACCTACCACTACGATAAACCCTCCAAGTGGTACCCGAACCTTCCGAACCTAGCTGGGCAGCTGGCATGGGTGGAAGATGAAGCAGGGCAGCTGTTTTTTGGCTACACACAGCGATCTTTGCAGTCGCGCGAAATCAGGCGCTGGAGTGACGGCACTGTGCACGATGGTTCTACGAGCTTTGATGCGATGGATCGTGTCTCGCGCCGTCAGTTTCCCGATGGTAGCTACTATTCGCGAACGTACGATAGTCGCGGCTTAGTAAAACAGATGGGTCCGTTCATCGATGGTATCAACTGGGACGCGCAGGGCTTGTTGACTCGCGCCACCTTCGGCAATGGTGTTGAAGAGACGCGCAGCTACGACGCTCGTTACCGTTTGACTGGGCTCGACGCCAAACAAGGCAGCGCGACCGTGCGCTCAATTGAAATCGGCTATACGCTCGGGTCGCTCGTCGAGCGCATCACAGACCGTAACCCGAACGCCAGCGCTGAGCTGAAGCTGGACGGGCAGTTTGAGTACGACGACCGCTACCGTTTGCTCAAAGCGACAGACAACACCGGCGAAACGCGCTGGCAGTACGACGACATGGCGAACGTGCTGAACGTGAGCTCGACGCATGCCGGGGAGCACCTGAACGTCGCAAACACGTATGCGGACGCCGCGGGCCCGGAGCGGCGCACGACCTTCGGCAACGAGTCGTGGAAATTCGACGCTTCGGGGCGTTTGATTAGCGATGGTACGCGTGAGCTGAAGTGGGACGCAAAGGGACGACTCACCCGCGTAGTCAAGGCGGAGACAGTCGAGACCTATACGTACGCTCACAACGACGCACGC
>JBDKJZ010000612.1:0-3219 GCA_039796375.1 Pseudomonadota bacterium | reverse complement strand
CCATCCAGCGGCCAGTCGAGCGCCGCTGGGTTTATTTTAGAATTCCGATCATCGCAGTCACCGCCGCCAAAGAATCGCGGATGTCCATCCCGATCCCAGTCGCCAAGGAGACGCACCTGGGTCAACACCGTTCCGGCCAGACCTGCCGAGGCCGTTGCCACCTTGCGTGCCGCTTCCGATTCCGCCGCCAGCGGCACCACGCCAAGTGAGAGCGCCATCAGCATCGCGGACGTCACGAACCGGCCGGGTCGATCCGCGACGAGCAACGCAGCGGCGCCTGCCACCATTCCGACGGCTAGCAGCAGCAAGAGATCGTGCCAGGGCAAGAACTGAAGATCGCTTTCGTAGTGGCGACCACCCCACACCAACAACACCGTCGAAACCGACAGAAAGGCGCCGGCGCCCGTCCAAGGGGCCCATCGTCCCCGCCCGCGCGCAACCACAGCACACAGCAGCGGCACACACAGCGCCAGCACGCCCGCCCACGACGCCCGCTCGATGAGCGCCAGCCGTCGCAGCGGTGCATCGGTCGTCGAAATCAGCCACACCTGGATTACCGCGGCGACGGTGACCACTAAAGGCACCAGCGCTGTCCCTGGCCTGCGTTCGGTCGAGCCTGATGGGGAAGCAGGGCCCCGTGTCAGGAGGCGCGACGCCGCAGGAGCCAGCCAAAAGGCGAGCAGCCACCCAGCCAGCGTCGCCGCCGAGACCACACCCCCGGCCAACAGTCGGTTCACGCGGCTGCTGGTACCCAGAACCGCCGCTGCGGCCAGGGCGGCCGCGGGCATCGCCGCAACCAGTCCACCAAGCACGAAGGCCACCCTGCCGGGCTGCATCGCTAGACCCCAGCGACGCAGCGGAACGAGCAGCCCAACCACCAGCCCGAACAACGCCCCCACCAGGGCATCAAGGCCAGCGACCAGGGCGACCGCAGAAAGGAGCTCCAAGAGAGACGTTTGGACCTGCAAGGCCGCGAGAAACCCATCGATAGCCCCGATGCCGAGGCCGCAAAGCCAGCCGACGGTTATCGAGAGAAAGAGAGGCGAAGAACGTTTCAAGACGCAAAGAGCTACCAAGAATCGGCCGATCGATAAAGGGGCGCCGACAAGCTGTCTGAGACTGAAGACCGTTAGGTGGAGGCGCAGGACGCTCGGTTGGACCAAGGGGGATTCCCATCGAAGGCGACGCCCACGGCTGGAATGCGACGGGCACGGGTACCGGGGCGCGCGATGGCCTCGGCGAGCGCCCCCTCGGCCAACGAGGAACAATTCTGTGCTCTCCCCCAGGGTCCACGTCTCCCGTAGGATCCCCCCGTAAGAAGCGTCACCCTGGCAATGGCCGGCTATGCCGTTTCACTAATTTGATCCGCAGGCGGCCAGGGCCAAAACAGTGAGAATTCTACGAAGGGGCGGACGCATCCTTTTTGTCGGTCACGACGGGGTGTCGGAGCCGAATCCATTCATGCAGACGTACCTCCATTTTCATCTCAGGTGTGGCACCTCGGGAGACCCGGGCATTTCATGAGTTCCAGCGTGTGTCGCAAAGGTTGAACACATTCTTCGCCGACAACCGCTTTCAGGCGAGGACATGGGTGACTTCTCGTTCCTACTCAACTGGGAAGGGCTGCGGGGCCGATTCCTGTCAACCTCGGTCGCACCATCGATACAGTTCTTCTACGCGACGCCAAGCCGGCAGTCGATTCGCAGTGCCGACACGATCTGGCCAATCGGCTTCACTTCGCTGTCGTAGCTCCGGCCCCACCCACCTAAGGCATCCCCGACCCTGCGACTCCGTCGCTCAGAAAGTAGCCCTCAAACCGACCCGATTCGAACTCACCCATGGCACTATCGCTCAAACCCGTGAGGAGGCTTCCCGTTTCGATCGGGTGGAGCTAGAACTCCGCCGTGGATGAACCGCCGCGCACTGCCAACATCGCCGACGCCATCTTCAGTGACCTGCGCACCCAGATTCTGGGCGGCAAGCTCAAGGCCGGCGAGCGCCTGATCGGCGAGCGGGAGCTCGCTGCCGCCTACGGCACCAACCGCAACACGCTGCGCGAAGCGGTGCGCAAATTGGAGCAAGCGCGCCTAGTCACGGTCCGGCACGGCCGCGGAGTCACGGTTTGCGACTTCCGGCAGACGGGGACGCTGGAGCTGCTCTCTCCCTATTTGGAGAGCGGCCCCGACCTACATGAGGTCGTGCGCATCGTTGAAGACGTGCTCGCACCGCGCATTGTGTTGATTGAATATGCTGCGCGCCTAGCAGCACGGCGCGCCGAGCCTAAAGACATTCATAACCTGCGTGAGCTGAGCGCCCTGCTGATCACCGCATTCAGAGCGCGCGAAGCTAGCGTCGTGGCCAGCGGATTCCAGCGATGGCTGGATGGCTTGATCGACGCCGGGCACTCAGTCGCGGTGCGCTGGATCGCAAATCCGTTCTTGGACGCGCTGCGCCATACCTTGCAGCGGTTCCCGATGCTGTGGATTCTGGAACCGAGTTTCCCCGAGCACCTGACGGAGGTGCTCGCCGCGATTGAACAGTGTGATGAAGACCGGGCTGCGGGCTTGACTCGCGCTTACTACGAGCGAGTCGACACCCAGTTACTTCAGCTGCTTCGGTCCGGCAT
Organism: Pseudomonadota bacterium; assembly: GCA_039796375.1. Taxonomy (GTDB): domain Bacteria; phylum Myxococcota_A; class Polyangia; order Polyangiales; family Polyangiaceae; genus SZUA-265. Next base: position 593 of record JBDKJZ010000612.1, on the reverse strand, counting down.
AATCGAACAGGGCCACGTCTTCGGCCCGGGGCAAGTAACGCTTCCCCCTCAGCAGCGCCACAGTCGGATCAGCTCAGTGGACGCGGGTGACCGACGAGGCCGGCAAGACGGCGGGGGCAGCTAACCCATGCGCCACGTTCTGATCGCTGGCTGCGGCTACGTGGGAACAGCGCTGGGGCTCAGACTAGTTGAAGCGGGTGACCGGGTCTACGGACTGAGGCGCGTCGTCACTGCCCTCCCTTCCGCTCTCTTGCCCATCCGGGCCGATCTTGCTGTGCCTGCCGATTTGATTGGGCTCCCAGCGCGTCTGACTCACATCATCTACGCCGCCTCCGCTGGCGGCGCGACCGACGAGAACTATCGTAGAGCCTACGTGGATGGCCTACGCAATCTGCTCGCGTTACCTCAAGTGCGGAGCTCGATGTTCCGGCAGCTTCAGCTGATCTCAAGTACGGCTGTTTACCCGCAGACGGCTGGCGAGTGGGTCGACGAGCACTCAAAGACGGGCAGCTCAGGGTTCTCTTCCGCGCGACTCTTGGAGGGTGAACAGCTGCTCAGAGCGAGCGGCGTCCCCCACACTATCTTGCGCTGCG
>JBDKJZ010000611.1:0-3219 GCA_039796375.1 Pseudomonadota bacterium | reverse complement strand
ACTGGCAAAGCCTGCATCGCGGGCAGCTGCTCTGAGATGCGCGCAAGTGCGCCGGTCGCGATAGCCACGGCGTACGGAACATCTAGGTTGACGTCGAGCACGTCTTCTTCCGCGAGCGCCAGGCGGTCGGCGGCGGTGCTCTCGTAGGCGAGCTGAAAGTCGAGCGAGTCGGCACCGGCGCTGATCGCTCCTGGGCCTTGGGCTACCGGTGTTTGGACTTGAGTGTTGCTGGCAGTGGTCATGATCCTTGGTTCTCTCTTGGTGGGTTGCTAAACGGTTTCGGCGGCAATTGAGCCCACGGTCGGCAGGGACGCCGGCTAGTTGCGCAAAAAAGAACGGGGCGTCCCGCAACTCGCCTGAGCGCGAGACGGGCGGTTTGGGGGGTTCATGGGTAAAACCGCTTGCGCAAGCGGCATCTTGCCCCTCCGAGGGGTCGTGGGTGCTTGTCCAAGCGCCGCGAGGGGGGTGTTAGGGGGTGGGGGGCGCTTGTTCAAGCGCAGTGGACCCATCAGACCCCCCCTGTTTCGCTTAGTTGTGCCGAGCGCGCGCAGAACAATGGGCTTTAGCTCACTCGCCCAAGCGTCAACGACCCCCCCGACCGGGGCGTGGCCGCTTGTTCAAGCGTTCGGGACCCCATCAGAGGGGGTCAAAGTGCTTGCGCAAGCGTGTTTGGGGGTCGGGGGGGGTTCCCGACGGCGGCACTGCCCGAGGCGGGGTTTGACCCCAAGAGGAGTTGGTACGTGCACTACGGCGTTATCGCTCGACCGGGTGCGCGTCGCCCGAACGGCGCGGGCGGATTTGTTCCCGGAACGGGCGATCCCGACCTTTTGGAGAGCGGCGGTTTAGCGATTGTGGCAGGTGCGGGTGACTGCATGGACGGGATGGACAACGACATGGATGGGCTTGGTGATGACCAAGATCCACATTGTCAGATTGATCCCTCCCTGGAGGAAGATGGTATGGGCCCCGGCTCATGCTTCGACCGGATGGACAATTCATCCGCGCTGGACGGAGCTGACGGCGCCGATACTGAATGCCTCGCAGTCCCGACAGAGCTGGGAGGAATGGGTCCGGCCTCCTGCTATGATGGAGTCGACAACTCACAGGATGGCTTCGACGGCCTTTTGTCCATTAATCCCGATTCGGATTGCCTCCCTTTCGGCCCGGGGATCGAGGACGGCGATCCCCGGGCCATCGGAGTTGCCAGTTGCACCAATGGCATCGATGACGGTGCAGACAACTTGGTCGACGGTGCAGATCCAAGCTGCGCCCGTATGGGGATCCCCACGCCAATCGAAAACGGAGGGAGGCCCGACAGCTGCACTGATGGACTCGACAACTCCGCGAACGGGTTCGACGGTGCCGCTTCACCCAACCCCGACCCCGATTGCCTGCCAGGTGGACCCGGTGTTGAAGATGGCGATCCCCTCAGCATCGGAGCTGCCAGCTGCGCCAACCTTAGGGATGACGGGGCTGATAACTTAGTGGACCAGCTGGATCCCGATTGTGCCGGATTTCCTTCGGAGGACGGCGCCGGCTTGGGAAGCTGCTGGGACGGTATGGACAACGGTGGTGATGGTGGAGGCCTATCGAGCTCGCGTCATCCAGCTCGACCAACACATCCCCGATCCCGCCGCGCGCGAGGCCCTGATCGCGTCGGGGGCGTCGCTCGATGCGCTATCAAGCGAAGCGCCGCTCGCAACGATTCTCGCCATGCCGGTGACTGTGCAGGACGTACGAGCCAAGCTCGAAGGCGCCGAGCGATTGGTTTCCCAGCTCGCTGACTGGCTGGAGGAGGCTACCCTACCGCGAACCCTCGAAACCGTCACGATGACCTCCGAGCTGCTCGCGGCTGTCATCTCGGTCCCACTCGAGACCCTCGCCTTCCGCATTGCGGGCGGTGACGACTTAGCAGTCGTACTCGACGCCGCCGTGCGTCGCGCTGCTGAGCTCGCCGACGAGCGCACTGGACTCGCCGAGACCTTTCAGCTCGATCTGCTACCTACTGATGTAGGGCTCCTCGAGACGTACGCGGGCCTTTGCGCGACGGCGGGTTTCTTCGCCTTCTTCAACGGCCAGTATCGAGCTGCCAAGCGCCAGTATGCCGTGGTGTCGATGGGAACCGTGCCTGCGACCGACGCGAACATCGCAGCCGGGTTCAAGTCGATCGTTGCGTATCAGCGCAAGGCGAAGGCGTTCATGGAAGATCCCGACGTCCAGCGTGTTCTGGGCACCGCGTTTCGGGGTCTCGACACCAACTTCGAGGCGGTGCGTGGCGCGCGCGAATGGCAGGAGCGGGTCAGCGGCATCGCACGACGATACCGTTCCCTGTCCACCCGCATCCGTACCGTTGCGTCAGCGCCAGTCGATGAGCTCCGAGAGCTGAGGGAAATCGCGCTCGGATCCGCGCTCGACCTCCCCGAGCTGACTGCCCGCCTTCATGCAGCATTGTCCTTCCGCCCAGACGGGAATGACCTTTCGAAGCAGCCTTTGAGCGCACTCAACGTGGCACTCGAGCAAGTTAGGCTCCTCGCCGAGCCTGTCGCTGCACTCACTCGCCAGATCGAGCTCCCGAACACCGCAACGGTGGGGACTCTCCTTTCTCTCCGGGCTGCTCTGGCTGAAGCAGCCGAGCTGCACGAGCAACTGTCCACTGCGCCGCTGCCAAAGCTCGCCCTCGGACCAAGCTTCGCGTTTCCGGGTGTCGCGATTTCCGTGGTCGAAAGCACCGTCCGTTTCGCGTCTGAGCTCTGGCACCCGGCAACGCCAGCGGCCATCCGCGATGTGCTCCTCGACGAGGCCACGGCGGAGCATCTCGAAAACATCCTCAAAATGCTGACGGACGCCAAGGACGCTGTCCAGGGAACCGCTTCCGCAGAGGAGGCGTTCTTCGCCGTCGGCACTGTCTCAGCCGAGCATTGGTACGCGCGAGAGCCGACGGTTCGCTCACCCCAGTCAATCCATGACCGCGCGGCACGCGCCATCTTGGATCGCGAAGCGCTGTCGCCTTGGCTGGCCTACCTCCGCGCCCGGCTCGCGCTGTGGCATGCGGGAGGGGATCAGATCCGTGATGTCGTCGAGCTCCACACGACCGTCGACACTACGAATCTCGAGCTAGCCGCAGAGCTCGTGGTCTACGCGTCGCTCGCAAAGCAGATCTTTGATGAGCACCCGGACCTCCGACGCCATGAAGGGTTCGCGCATGCAACCCTGCGTGAG
>JBDKJZ010000610.1:0-3248 GCA_039796375.1 Pseudomonadota bacterium | reverse complement strand
ACAATCGCGAAACGTTCGCGGCGATGCTCACCGATCTCAAGCTCGGCGAGACGGCCTCGCAGCCCATGAACCCCAGCATGGGGAACGACGAAGACCCGGGCGATGGGAAACAAGGCGTCACCACTGAGGCCGAGGGCGGAGGCTGCAGCGTCGGCGCGCCAGCTGCACCAAGCTGGGCTTTCCTCGGCTTGCTCGCGTTACCGCTTTGGCTCCGTCGGCGCCGCTAGGTTACGCGCCAATGGATCGCTTGTTGCTAGGACTGGCGGCTCAGCGCGGACGCGGCAGCCCGTGGCGCTTCAACGTGGCCAGCAGGGTGCGGATGGGTGCATCGAGCGACGAGCGATTGCGGAAGACACCGCTCCAGGTGCGGGGAAAACCGCGCCGGGTAAGCCGCACGGCCTCGATTTCACCGCGTTGAGCGCGTGCCGCAAAGGCGAAACGGGGCAAGATGCTCACGCCCATGCCGGCTTGCACCAAGTCGAGCACGGCTTCGGTCACGGGCAGCCGTAGCAGGTGTTTCACGCGGCCGTGCTGGCCGAACAGCACTTCTTTCATGTGGTCGCGCACCAGCGTGGAAACGTTGTTTTGGATCAACGTTTCCTCCGCAAGATCAGTGCCTTCGACGTATTTCTTGCGCGCTAGGGCATGCCCGCGCGGCACCACCAGCATCAGCTCGTCTTTGAACAGCGGCACGCGCTGAAACGCGCCTTTGCGAGGCGGAATCACGCACAGCACCAAATCGGTGTGGTCGTCACGCAGCTGCTCGCTGGCGTCGCCCACGACGTCTCCTTGCAACACCAGCTCCACCTCGGGGTGCGCAGTCATCAGCACCTGTAGCGCCTCGGGCAGCCAGTGGTAGGCGGTGTAGCACTGCGATGCCACGCGCAGCTTGGGCCGCTCGCGAAACGCACCGCGTCGTAGCTCGAGCTCGGCCTGCAAGAGCGGTAACAGCACTTGCTGCGCCAGCTCGACCAATTTTTCGCCAGCAGCCGTGATGCACAACCGCCGCCCTTGGCGCCGAAACAACTCGACCCCCAGTCGCTCTTCCAACCCGCGCAGCTGATGGCTCACGGCAGACTGGCTCAAGTGCAGGTGCTTGGCTGCTTGGGTCGCGCCACCCGCCTGAGCAATGGCCTGCACTAGCCGCAGATCGCGCGTCTCCAAAGTACCCGGGCGCATGATCATGAGTAGACTTGACTGATTGCATGAAATCAATTCACTTTAATCATGTGTGAACGGGCGCTACTCACGCTTCATGACGTTCAACCCCAAGCTGTACTTTTCGCCCGGCGCCGTCTCGATGGCGACCCACATTGCCCTGGAAGAGGTCGGCGTGGCATACACGCTCGAGCCCATCCTGATCAAAGAGGGGCAGCAGCTCAGCGAGCGTTACCGCCGCGTGCACCCGCTCGCGCGGCTGCCCGCGCTCGAGCTCGAGCCGGGTGTGGTCTTGACCGAAACCCCGGCTCTCTTGTCCTACCTGGCGGAGCTGGCGCCCCAGCTGGCGCTGTTGCCCGAAAACGGCCTGGCGCGGGCGCGCGCCAACGAGTGGATGAGCCTGCTAGCCAGCGCCGTGCATGTGGCGTTCATCAGCTTCTTCCGACCTGATCGTTACACGTCGGACGAGGCGGCGCGCGCTGCGCTCAAGGTCGACGGCAAGCAGCGCTTCTTCGATCTCCTCCGCTATGTAGAGGGCCGCCTGCCCGACCGCGGATTCGTACTCGGCGAGAGCTATTCGCTGGTCGATGCCTACTTGACGGTATTCTTCCTGTGGGCCCGTCGCTTCGAGTTGCCGGTCCAAGAGTTGCCACACTACGCGCGCCTGGCTGGGACGGTCTTGCCGCGTCCCGCCGTGCGCCGCGCCCTGGAACAGGAGGGTTTCGGCCATCTTTATGCAGTGTCGGCGTAGCCTTCGCGGGTTGAAAGGCGTTGTCCGGAGTCCAACTTTTGGACCCGTAGCTTTTCGACAGAATCCGTTCCGCAACGGGCCGCATCTGTGGGAGTTGGGTGAAATTGGGCCGCTCAAGTCTTCGCACAAGACTCATTGATGATCTCGATCTCGTTCGCTCGTGGCGCATCGCGATCGCGTACCCGGACTCGCTGCAGCGGCTGAGCACGGCGAAGACCACGACCATCAAATTGCCCTTCTTGACTGCGACATCCCAGGGGCCACTGCACTTCACCCTGGACGTCACGACGGCGCGGCTGCACCAGCTGCGCGCCACGACCTTCGCACCCAAGCGCGGCTGACGGTCAAAGTATTTCGACTAGCGTGCCATTCTGGGTTTTGGGGTGGGGTAGCTGGTTCAAGCGCGGCCCAGCTACCCCACCCCATAACCCCGATGCCCTTCGACGTTGGCTTCGGGGCGGTTCCGCGTTAGGTTCCCGCCTCATGAAGACATGTGCGTTTTTGAAGTGTGGGTCCCCGGTCAAACAAACTCTTCGGCACGGCCTCGCGGCCTCGGCGCTAGGCGCCGTGATGGCGCTGTCCGGACAGGCGAATGCCCAGCTCGGCGGCGAGGGGACTTTCGCGATCGGGGTTGAGCGTCTGTTCGGAATCGCCCGGGTGAACACAGACACTGCGGGCAACGACAGCGGGGTGACTCGCATGTCCTTGCTCTACGACGGGCCCCCTGGGGGGAACCCCTATAGCCGTCCGCGAGCGTCGCTCGACTACTTCGTGATCGATCAGCTGAGCCTCGGGGGCAGTCTCGGGCTCAGTACCTGGTCCGAGGATGACGATGATGACAACGACGCCAATGACCTGTCGGGAAGCGGCTTCTTGCTCGCGCCGCGGGTGGGCTACTTGTTCAACGTCACCGACGGCTTCGGCATCTGGCCGCGTGGCGGTCTAACCTTCGTCAGGGACCGGATCGAAGACGACAATGGTGACGGCGCGACGGACACCGCGACCGCGCTGTCACTTCAGGTGCCGTTCATCATCGTCGTAGCTGATCCGCTGGCTATCAACCTGGAGCTCGGGTTCGATCTTGGGCTGAGCGGCGAAATCGATCGCGATGCTCAGCCCGACATCGACCAAGAGCACGACGAGATCGGACTGCAGTTCGGGCTCGTCGGTTTCTTCTAAGCGTCGCCGCGCCGCTAGGGACAGAGCCGCGCGGCGATCCTCGCGTGAGTGCTCGCGAAGCGCCACCCAAGTATCTCGGACGACACGCCGGGATACATAGGGGGCTCGTCGAGCCTGCAGCTCCGTCAGTTTGGTGAGCCATCCGCTGCTCGGGCCCCCT
>JBDKJZ010000609.1:0-3252 GCA_039796375.1 Pseudomonadota bacterium | reverse complement strand
CTGGTCTATCAACAGCGCCCCTCGGTACGTGGCGCGTGCACCGAGCGGAACCGAAACCTCGGTGGCGACCTCACCAAACAGGTCGCGCACTGAGTTACGGAGCTCAAACCCGTTAAGCATTTGGAGAGGAGCTGTCAACGAACCGGGCTGACACCCGCCCTCAAGAACCTGGGGAACCACGTTGGGACCGACCGTCGGGGTGGTCGGGGCCGAGGTCGGCGGAGCCAGCGGGCTAGTGCCCCCCGGGGGGGGGGTCAGCGTTGAATCGTCTCCGGAGCAGCCGGCGGAGACCAAGCCACACAGCACAGCGACCGGCATGAAGCGGATTCGAGTCATCTAGGGTCCTTCCAGAATAGCCAAGGTTCACGCCCCGGCGCCGAGGCTCTCGGCAAGGGAGTACTGAGCCATAGAGACTGGTCGATTGCAATCAGGCGATGGGTTTGCGGCCGAATCGGGGGCAGGGTTCCACGGATCCACCACCTAATTCAATACGAGCGGATGGCGACGGCAAGTCCGAACGCCTGATCGCGGCAGTGGTGTTTGTTTTCTTGTCCGTCAGGTGGGTCCTGGGGGCACCTACCGACTCCCGCTAGCGGTCAAGTGTGAACCAGTTCTGTCGCGAGCCGGCTCCCGCGACCACGACCTTGAGCGTCGCCTCGCCGGCGTTTAGAGGCCCCGTTCGGGTGCTGTAGCTCTGATACTGATCCACGCCGGTCTGGAGCAGCCAAACCTCGCCGATGTTTGTGTCGCTGGCGTCGAGCAAGCGCAGGTTGGCGCCGATTCCGGTGGAGGTGGCTCGGAAGGTCACTGTTGCTGGGCCAGCCGTTGGCACGTTGAGGTTGTAGACGTTGATTCCGCTCGCCGGGCAGTCACTGACGGCGACGCCGCCATCGGCGACGAGCGTGCCCGCGCAGGCACCAGTCGTGAAGGCCTCAGCCTCCTGCTGGACGCTGTAGACTGGCGCAGCGAACGCCACGTGGTCGAGATCGGGGCCGCTCTGGCCGACTGAGGTGAACGTGATCGAGTTGTTGCCCGCTCTCAACACCACGCGCGGAATGATGTCGGTGGTCCAGGTTCGATTCATGACGCCGGCACCTTGGAACACGTGCTGCGTCTGCGGCTTGCCGTTCACGGCGATCGCCAGCGCGCGGTACGCATCCGACGCGTAGCGGATTACCATGTTGCGCTCGCCGCCCTCAGCTATGACGTTCAGCTGCCAAGTCCCTTCGGCTCCGCCGAAACTCGCATAACCGACCCCAGCGTAGCCGCTGACGGTGCTGCCGCTGGTGGAGGCTCCGCTCGGGACGCCCGCTTCGACTTCGTACAACACTCCCGGCGTGCATTTGCCAGCAGCGTCACACATGCCGCCGCCGTCACACATGCCGCAGGGGGCTCCGCAGCCATCGTCACCGCACTGCTTGCCATCACACTGGGGAGTGCAAACGCAGCGGCCGCCGCCATCGCAGCTCTCGCCGGCGTCGCAGTCGCCGCAGCTCTTTCCGCAACCGTTGTCACCGCACTGCTTCGGGACGCATCTCGGGATGCAACTCATCGGCTCACCGCCTGCGCCGCCTGCGCTCTGCTCGTTTTCGTCGACGCCGCCGCTACCACCACCGCTCGGTGCATTGCCGCCCGCCGCTATTGGTTCGGCGGGGGCCGGTCTATTGGTGGGGTCAGACGGCGCGGGGGGAACGGCGATCTCGTTTTCGTCGATGCCAGCGTCGGCGCTGCGGGCGCTCAGCTCGCGGAATTCTTCGGCGAGATTGCTCATGCACGCGCTCAACGCGGTCCCAGTGACCAGCGAGGCAAGTATTGCAGGGGTGCGGGTTCCAAATTCCACTAGCTCGACAGTGTAGGGTCCGGCGCAGCTGACGCAACTTCTCGCCGAGTTCGTTCGCTGGGGACAGCAAGTTGCAGGATTGGGGTATAGCGGAAACTAGCTGAGCCTGTTGCGCCCAGTGACGGGATCCGCGCTTGCAGCGATTGCGAAATGGGGCCGCCTGCCCAGCCGAGAACAGAGGCGCTGGTGATACCGAGCTATCACTTTGCCTTCTCAGCGAGCTTTCGACTACCGTGCTCCCCGCCCATGCCTGGAACCAGCCTGCTCGCGCTGCTTGATGACATCGCCACCGTTCTGGACGACGTGGCCGTACTGACGAAGGTTGCCGGAAAGAAGACGGCCGGCGTACTTGGTGATGACCTGGCGTTGAATGCCGAGCAGGTCGCCGGTGTGCGGAGCGAGCGGGAGATCCCGGTCGTTTGGGCAGTGGCCAAGGGTTCGGCCCGCAACAAGGCGATACTGGTGCCCTCGGCCTTGGCCATCAGTGCGTTCGCCCCCGCTCTGATCACGCCGCTCCTCATGCTTGGCGGGGCCTACCTTTGTTTTGAGGGGTTTGAGAAGATCGCGCATCGTTTCCTGCATCCCCCGTCTGAGGTCGCCTCTGAGAAGCAGGCTTTGCTGCACGCAGTGAGCGACCCCGAAGTCGACCTGGTCGAGTTCGAGAAGGAAAAGATCCAAGGGGCGATTCGCACGGATTTTGTGCTTTCGGCCGAGATTATCGCGATTACTTTGGGGGCAGCCGCGGAAGCGCACCTCGTGATCCAGGCGGCGGTGCTGGTGGCTATGTCGATTGTGATGACGGTGGGCGTCTACGGATTTGTTGCAGGGATCGTGAAGCTAGATGACTTGGGGCTCTATCTGAGCCGACGGAAAGGGGCCGCGCGTCTCCTTGGCGGGTTCGTGCTGCGCGCGGCACCTTGGCTAATGAAGCTGCTGTCCGTGGCCGGAACCGCGGCGATGTTCTTGGTTGGGGGCGGGATCCTTGCACACGGTCTCGCCCGGTTTGAGCACTTGGTATCGCAACTGGCTAAAGACCTAGCGTCTATGGCTGGCGGCTTGGGTGGTCTATTGGGAGCCGTCGTGCCCGCGTTAGCCAACGGCTTGCTGGGGATCTTCGCGGGCTTGATCTGCTTCGTGTTGCTCAAAGTCGCGCTGCGTATTCGGCGTTCTCTCAGCGCTTAACTCGTCTCGGCGGAGCGGTCGCCGACGAGTCGCCTGCCGCAGGTTCACCGTATCTTTTTCGCGCTGAGCTGGTTACGAGCCCACTCAAGCGCGTCGGCTCGATGCGCGAACGCTTGATGCGGAAACTTGGGTGGGGTCATCCAAAAGACGGCTGTCACGATGCCCCGTGCAATAGCGCTGGGCACCACCAAAGCGGAGCCGGCGTTCCACTTGAGGTCGTGGTCCTCAAA
>JBDKJZ010000608.1:0-3276 GCA_039796375.1 Pseudomonadota bacterium | reverse complement strand
GGCGACGCGCGGTCGGGGGAAGAAAAGGGTATGCGAGGTGGCGCGCCGTGTATCGTGAACGGTGCGGTTGGGGAGTGGCGGGGCCTGTGACGTTGCCGCGAGCTGAGGGGCTGGCGTGGGCAGCGGAGACGCGCACCGGGTGGCTTCGTTAGGTGAACAGAATCGTCCCTGAGGCAACGGTCGTCGTGCAGCGCGGCGCGGACCACAAAGGGAAACGGGACGCGATGCGGTGCGCCGTGTATCATGAACAGTTTTCGCAGGCGCTGGCTCGGTCAATGCGGGCGGCGGGGGACGCGCGGCACTGGGCCGCTCCGCTCGGAACGCAAAGACCGTGGATGCGGAGTGCCGGTTCATGCCGCGTGAAGAGACCACGAGGGTACAGCGGGCGCAGATCGCTGTCGAGAGCGAGGCTCGATTGCGATGTCGGTCTGCAAGCATGCGAGCCGCGGGCACGCTAGGGGCGTCGCGGCGCGAGGGCTTGGGGAGTCATGGTTACCCGCCACACTCACCAAGCATAGTCGCTGAGTATCCGTTCGCACCTACTGTCTGAGTCCGGTCCCTCGCTAGGCACTAGCCCCATTAGGCAATCTAGGGCTTCGACGCGATTCAGGGCAGACGAATGGAGTTCGCCGGCGAGCGACGGACTCTGTGAGGTAGCGACCGCGGCGAGCTCAAGTAGCGTCTCGACTAGCAGTCCTGTTCCTGATCGCGGACGTGGTGACCAGGCAAACCCCGTGACCGGCTTACCAGAGCCGTAAGCCGTCAAGTAATGGTACGTCCCGTCATGGCCGAGCCTGGGAAGACAGCGTGTGCCTTGCGTGGTCATGTGCGAACAAAGCCGGGCAAGGCGTGATGAGAGGCGCCAATCGACAGGCGCCTGCCAAGTTCGACCCGGGCCGTCTTTTCCAATCTCCCGCACATGTACTGTGGGCGAATCCGACGCCGTCACGAATATTGCAAACGGCAGGCTCCTCGAGCCCTGAACCACCATGCTACAGGCTAGCGGCTCGTCTGGCGCCGGTAGCTCGTGGACTGGATAGCTCTGCAGCACTGGATGGGGCCGAAACCAATCTTCATCGTCACACCTCGGGATGAACGCCGAACGGCACCTTGCGTCATTCCAGCCACAGACACGCAGGTCTGGACCAGCGCACGTAACAAGGAAGCTACCGCAAAGGAGCGCAATGAAGGTATCTCGAGCTGGCCGCATATTCTGAAGGCGTCGCACTATCTTACCTTCCGCGAATTGCCGGTATGCCGCGAAGCGCTGGCTGAATGACGACCGGTTGGGAACGACCTGGATATATGAACTCCAAATGACCATCTGGCGCACTGACCGCCTCAACCCAAGGTCCACCTCTAGAGTACACTGAGCGGTTGGACTCTGCTGCGCTTACGTCACCCGTATGGGCCCCTTCCGGATGATTGTAAGTTCCAGGGCCGCCCGAAAGCCCCTGCTCCGCTCGCCGCGCCAGTTCGTCGCCGCTAGGCGGCGGGTGACCGTGCGCCAGGCTCACCTTCGTCGCGCCAGCTGGAAATCTTGTGCTGGAGTCTGTGAATTCGCTGTCCGACATCGTTGCGTAGTCTTGTCTCACGGGCGGAGCGGCATAGTACGCACCGCCCCACTCGAACACGAACGCTGCATACTCCCGCACGCTCTTCGGAAGTCCCGAATTGTAAGCCTCGTTCACCGCGGTCTGAGACTGCGATGCCGCCTCGCGCAACGCTCCCTCACGACTGCCGTGCGCGACCGGCGTGTCGTAGTTCCCTTGTATCGCTCCTGCCAAGTACGAGCCTGCTCCGCTCCCGGCCCCGATTGCCGCTGCCCTAGCGTAGTCTGCCTTGTATTTCGGTGAGACGAAATCCCTAAATCCTTCGAACGCCATACTGGTTCCAACGCCACTCAGCACTGAACTCGCCGCGCCAGACAGGTGAGTCGCGTTTGACAGCGAGAAGGAGCCCGTCGGTTCGAGAGCACCTAGCAGGGTGTTATTTAGCGACGGAGTCAACGCACTGCCGGCCGCCCCAGCGACGCTGCCCCACACCGCGGCACTGGCTATGTCACCGGGCTTACCCCCCGCGAGCGCCGTGGAAGTGGCTGCACCACCAGCATTGCCCAAACCAGCCGCCACCCAACCCGAAAGACCCGCTCCCAACGAACTTCCCAAACCTGCTGTAAGGCCCCCGGCGACAGCGCCTCCCGCCGCTCCGCCTAAAACGCCTGACCAACCCCAGTTAATGTTGTCGAAACCTTTGGTTGTCCCCTGGACGACCGCGCTTGAGGCCCCTCCAAGCACCGCACCGATAGCCACGCCAATCGCGATTGCAGTGAAAATCTCCTCCCCATTCGGATCCACCGCCGTCGTCACACGACCGCCCACGTACGAGTACGGATTCATATCCGAACCCAGCTCGTGGATCGTCACCGGATCTGCACTGCACCACGTGCCCAAGTGCGGCGCGTAGTACCTTGCTCCGAAGTACGTGAGCCCGACTTCGATGTCGTCTTCTTTGCCGGTGAACCTATAGTTCTCGCGGAACTCGCCCCAGCGACCGGGGCGGTAGTCGCTTTCGGTTAGGCCGTAGGCGCTGTAGGTGGTCTTTGAAACTAGTTCGCCTGTTGAGTGGTCAATTAGGGTGTTGGTGGACCCCAGGTAGTCCGCGAACAGGTGAAACAGCCGCACGCTGCCGCTTTGTAGCGCGGGCCAATCGGACTTGCCGTGGACCACCTCCGCTAGGCGGCCGCCGCCGCTTGTGAGGTAGAGCGTCACGGTATCCGTGGTGAGCTCGTAGTCGCCGGCTAGGGGCTGGTACTGGGCGCTGCGGAGTTCTAGGCTCGTGAAGATATAAGCGGTGTGACGCTGGTTGCCGTTCTTGTCGACCGCGGTCTTCAGGATCCGGCTGCCGCCCGCCGTGTAGTGGTAGAGCAGCTCAGCATCCGGTGCTCGGGGGGGATGGGCGTCGGTGGTGGCAGCATAGTCGCTGAGCTCTAAGGGCGTTAAGTCCCAGCGCCTGGCTCGGGACAAGTTCCCGACTTCATCCCACTCGTAGTTGAAGCGCTGCGTGCAGCTAGCGCCAGCGGGCAGACAGGGACCCGCGCGGCTGACGACCAGATCCGTGAGGTTACCGGCGGGGTCGAAACGGGTGCTGAGGCTGCCGGCGCGGGGTCCCGCGCTGAGCGACTCGTTGCTGGCGCTGCGGAGTTGGTTGGGGCGGGTGTACAGCTCGCCGTAGGTCGGGGCCCCGATGCTGCGGTCGTAAAAGGCGTCTGCGTCG
>JBDKJZ010000607.1:0-3281 GCA_039796375.1 Pseudomonadota bacterium | reverse complement strand
GGCGGCGGCGGAGCGCCTGCTGGAGGAGGTGGGCGCCGCGAGCGCAATCCATGCTGCCGTAATCGGGGACCGTGGCGAACCCGTGGCTACCGCTTTTGGAACCGTTGCCGCGCGACTCTTCCCCGATGCCTCGCCGCCCCTTGCGGCGGAAGCACTCGACTCGACGCTTCGCAGGTTCGCCGAAGCCGGGGGGGCCGGGAGCGCTGTGCGCGTCCGCGCTCATCTGTTCTTCCGCAATATTCGCGGGATGTGGGCATGCTCGAATCCGACATGTGGCGCTGTACCTGACCAATACCGCTCCGAAGAGCGACAGTTCGGTCGGCTGTACTCGCAACCTCGGTACCGCTGCGAGTGCAGATCACGCGTCTTGGAGCTCCTGTACTGCGAGACGTGTGGGGAGTTGTATCTCGGCGGATATCGGTCGGACGACGAGAATCATCCTGGCGTCAGCTACCTCGTTCCGAGCGCGGTCAATCTGGAACTGATTCCAGATCGTGCCGAGACTGAGCGAAACGGGGGCAACTACACCCTCTATTGGCCGGCCGCGAACGGAAACCCGGTCGAGACGAAGTGGACACATATCGGCGGACGCAAAGGAGACAAGCGGCGCGCAAACTTCGAGTTTGCTTTCCGACGCGCGTCTCTTGACCCAGGCGCGGGCCTGTTGGAGGTGGGCGCCGATGAACCGACGGGATGGGCTTTCCGGATCTCGGCGACGCCACCCGAAGTCATTAATACTGTGCCGGCATTGCCAACTATCTGTCCGCAGTGTGGTGAGGACCGCGAGCGTTACAAGACGAAACGCCGGGTCGAGGACCCATCGCGAACAAGATCGTCGATTCGGACGATGGGAACCGGTTTCGAGAAGGCGAACCAGGTGCTCGGCGATGCGCTCCTTCGCTCCCTTGGAAGAGGCGGGGTAGACCCCGCATCGGCGTCGAGCTCGCGCCTCGTTGTCTTTTCCGACAGTCGACAGGATGCTGCCAAACTTGCAGCCGGTCTCGAGAGCGCCCACTACAAGGACACGGTGCGTCAGCTCCTCATGGAGGCATTGACAAAGGTGTCGCCCCTGGAGCGAGCAGAGAGCTTCCTTCGCCGCATCGACGAGTCAGAGGAAGCCCGAGATGCTTTCAACAAACTCAGAGCGGAGAGCCCTCGCGTCGCCGATCTCCTCAGCCGCACTGTCCTCGGTGTCGCAAGCGCGGCCGAACTCGCAGAACTCGCTGACGCGCGTACCGCTGCCGCGGCCGGCATCAAGTCGCTCAAAGAGCTCGAACAGGAGTTGACGCCAGAGCTCCTTGCCATGGGAGTCAACCCTGGCGGACCCGCGCACAGCCTCCAACGCGCCGACCGAAAGGATCCGACTTCGGATTCATGGACATCAATCTACGATTTCAGGGTCTATCCAGCGATATCAGTTGATTCGGCCTCACTCTCTCATCCACAGCGTGAGCTCGCGGGTGCAATCGCGAAGGCATTGCTGGCGGAGATCGAAGAGTCCGCATTCGCCGGAGGCGGACGCGATCTGGAGTCACTCGGTCTTGCTTGGACCCAGCCCCCAGCGCTGGCGCTGGCTGGCGACGACGCTGGACTCGGTCGCGAGGTCTTCGAGCAGGTCCTCCGCTCTTCCATGCGAATCCTCGGTGTTCGTCGCATGTTCAGCGAACACGACCGTGACGGAAAGGAGGGAAAGCCGCCGCCTCCGCTTCGTCGGTATCTTGAGCACGTCGCGAACCGCCATAACGTCGAGCCAGGCGCGATGTTCAATGCAATCGGAAACGCTCTCAACGCGGAAACTCACCACTGGCTGTTGCGCGCCCTGCAGGTCCTGCTCGTGCCAAGCAGTGATTCCACCGAACAATGGATTTGCCCGCGATGCACGCGGCGCCACCTGCACCGCTCTGCCGGCGTGTGCACAAACTGCCTCGGAAGTCTGGGCAGTGCTGAGCCGCTTCACCGGCTTGATGACTACTACAGTTTCCTTGCACGCTCGTCGGGTCGCGCATTCCGGCTTCACTGCGAGGAATTGACCGGCCAGACCGGGCGCGACGTCAGCCAACTTCGGCAGGCGCGATTCCAAGATGTGTTCCTCGCCGGGGAGATCCCAATCGTCGACGCAATCGACCTGTTGAGCGTTACAACGACGATGGAGGCCGGCGTCGACATCGGATCGCTGCAAGCTGTGCTTCTGGCGAACATGCCGCCAATGCGCTTCAACTACCAGCAGCGGGTCGGGCGAGCGGGCCGCCGCCGTGACGCCGTCGCAATTGCACTTACCGTCTGTCGTGGAATGCGGACGCACGATGAGTACTACTTCGCGCGTCCCGAGAAGATCACCGGTGACCCTCCCCCCGCCCCCTACCTGGATCTCGCTCGTGAGGACATTGTCCTGCGGGCAGCGACCGCAGAGATCCTTCGCCGCGCCGTTCGCCACGCCGTCGATGTCGACGACTCATTCGAAGAGGGTTCGAACGTTCATGGGCAGTTCGGTAAAGCTGCTTCATGGACCCAAGCCGCTGCTGAGGTTCAGCAGTGGATCGATTCCGAGTCCGCTCAAGTTGCGCATGTCGTCGATGTGCTCCTCCTTCACGCGAGTCCGTCTCTCCAGGCGCAGCGGGACGCTCTCATCGACCGGCTTCGCGAGCACCTGCTTGAGCGAGTAAACGAAGTGGCTCTCCCACAAGGGAGTCCAGACGACCTGTCGCAGCGTCTCGCTGAAGAGGGGCTGCTCCCGATGTTTGGGTTCCCGACTCGTGTGCGCTATCTCTACCACGGCTTCCCGAAGAAGTGGCCTCCCACTGCGCGCATTGACCGTGATCTGAGCATCGCCATCTCGGAGTTTGCGCCAGGAAGCGAACTCGTGAAAGACAAGGTCCTCCACACAGCAGTGGGCGTGGTCGACTACGACAAGCGCGGCCCGAAAGTACTTCCGGTCAACGACCCGCTCGGTCCTCGCGAGGCACTCGGCATGTGCCGTGAATGTCTCTCCGTCGATTTCGACCACGCAACGAGCGATTCCTGTCCGATCTGCGGTTCTGTGGACATGTATCGGCGCGTAGATGCCGTCCAGCCTCGCGGCTTCCGCTCCGACTATCGAGGCGAGGATTATGAAGGCGCTTACGAGTGGACAGCACGCGCGAGCTATCCCCGAATGACCGTTTCCGAGGAACTGCATACTGAGCAACTCGAGAACCTTCGTGCGCGTAGCGGCAAGGCGACCTTGGTCTCGATCAATGACCGGAACGGGCGCGACTTCACGTTCGCCCGTGCATCGAAGTTCC
>JBDKJZ010000606.1:0-3286 GCA_039796375.1 Pseudomonadota bacterium | reverse complement strand
CTCCAAGAACTGTTCCGGTTGGCAGGCGCTCATTCCGCAGGAACTATCCGCCGAGGCCGAGGAAACGAATTTGTGAGCACCCGCAAGAGCCGGGTGGTCGTTGTCGATGACTCAGAACTCACGCGGGACATGCTCGTCAGTCTGCTTGAGCGTTTGAACTTCGCAGTCTCGGAAGCGGTTGATGGCGCGGATGCGCTGCTTCTGCTTGAGCGTGAGAAACCGGACTTGGTGATGACAGATCTGGATATGCCGGTGATGGACGGGTTTACTTTGCTTGAGCGAATCCGCGAGAGCCCGACGCTCAGGGACGTCCCGGTGATAGTGCTTTCAACTCGGGACTCCGATGATGTCAAACGGAAAGCGATGAAGCTCGGGGCAAATGCGTATCTCGTCAAAGCCGCCTTTAGGGCAGACGAGCTACACCGTACGCTCAAGCACTACCTCAAGTCATCAGCTAAGGAGTCCGTCGATGCATGATAATACCCGTGTACTGATCGTCGATGATTCGCCGCTGTTCACTGACGCCCTGATGGATCTCTTGGGGAGTCATCCAAGAATTACCGTCGTCGGGATCGCGCGCAACGGCGTTGAGGCGCTACAGCTCGTTAAGCGGCTTGAGCCAGACCTGATTACGATGGACATTCACATGCCGATGATGGACGGCCTGGAGGCCGTGGCGCGCATCATGGCGGAGCGGCCGACACCCATCATGGTGCTGACCGCCGACGAGAAGAGTCGAGACCAGAGTTGGTGTTTCGAGGCCCTCCGACGCGGGGCTTTGGAGTTGATGGCGAAGCCGGACATTGACGCGCTGTACGAAGCCGCTGGGGCTGAGTTTTGTGAGCGTGTCCGCCTCTTGGCGTGTATCCCGGTGGTTCACCATGCGAGAGTGAGGCGCATAGTTCCGTCAATGGAACCGCCGATGCCGGGGCGTCCCGACCACATCCCCGCAGTGGTGGGTATCGTCGCGTCGACGGGTGGCCCCTCGGCGATCGCGGAGGTCCTAGCGGAGCTCCCCCCGACCTTTCCGTTGCCGATCGTGATCGTTCAACATCTGGCGGCTGGGTTCGCGCCCCACTTGGCTTCCTGGCTCAGGGAGCTCTGCGCGCTCGAGGTCAAGATTGCCGAGCGGGGGATGCCCCTCGAGAGCGGGGTCATCCTGATCGCTCCAGAAGGGCACCACCTGGTGGTGAATCCAGGAGCGAAGGTGGGCTTCGTGCCGGGTGAAGGCGATACCCACTGCCCGTCAGGGGACCGCCTGCTTGCGTCCATCGCTGGGACATTTCGGGATCGCGGCATCGGCATCGTTCTTACGGGAATGGGTCGCGACGGCGCGCGCGGGTTACTCAAGATGAAGCAAGCGGGCGCGGTCACGATCGCACAGAGTGGTGAGACGAGCGTAGTCGATGGGATGCCTCGCGCCGCGCGAGAGAATGGCGCCGCCGCTGAAGTCTCCAAGCTGAGCGAAATTGCAGGAAGCCTGCTCAGGCGAGCGAGGACGTTCACTCTGATGGGGCGCTCATGACCGTGGGACATTTTCAGAGCCTGGTGACGCTGATACACCAGCGAACCGGGATTGAGGTGCCGAGCCCTTCTCCGCAGTTTGAGCAGGGTGTTCGTCAGCGACTGAAAGATCTCGGAACCGATCTTGAGGCTTACGTCGAGACCCTCAAAGCGCGAGAGATTTCCTCAGACGAGTGGCTTCTGGCCGTTCAGAACGCGACGAACCGTCTAACGCACTTCATGCGTGATGACGAACAGCTGCATTCTGCGATTCGGCTCGCGGTGGACGCTCAGAAAACCCACGGAGCGAAGCCCGTACAAGTGTGGAGCGCCGGCTGTGCCACGGGTGAAGAACCGTACACCTTGGCGATTCTCGGGATGGAAGCCGGGCTCGATATCGAAGTGCTGGGCACAGACGTGAACAAGCTCGCACTGGACGTCGCGAAGCGCGGTCTGTTTGCCGCCTGGGCGCTCCGCCGGGTAACACCCGAGCTTCGGCGGCGGTACTTTGACGAGACTGACACCGGCACGTTCCAGGTTCGAAAGGCCGTTCAGGATCGTGTCCAGTTCGAGCACAACAACCTCGTGCTGACACCAGCGCCATTCGGTAGGAACGGCGCGAGCTGGCATGCGATCATCTGTCGCAACGTGCTGATATACTACAAGGACCAAACCATCGAGAAGATCTTGTTGAAGATGTCGGCCAACCTCGCGCCGTGCGGGTTTCTCGTGCTTGGCGCGTCAGAGACGGTCGCTCAACGACGCTTGCCGCTCAGGCCGTGTCTCGCCTATGGCCGTATCGTCTACGGCGCCTTGGCAGACCATCCGGCTGGGCTCCGAACCCTGCGATCGGTTCAAGACCTCTCCGACAAGGGGTCGAGGTCGATTATGCCGGCGTCGCTCAGGGCTATGAGCGCGCCGCCCCCGCAGATGGTCTTGCGTCCGTCCGATTCAGGCGAGATGGCGCACGCTGCGCTACCCGAAAGCTACCTGCAGATTCAGGAGGTGTTGCTGCAGTGTCTGGAGACGGACCACGCGCACGCGGCGCTAGAGGCCTTGTCGAGCGTTGTCCGCTCAAGCCCACGAGACATCTGCGCGCGGCTGAGCCTCGGGCACATGTACCTACGCGAGCATCGGTTCTTGGAGGCGCAGGCGCAGTACGAAGCCGCCCTTGAGTGTGATGACTCAGTGGCTGAGGCCCACTTCTTTCTCGGCCTTGTGCTTAGAAAGACCCGGCAAACCGAGGCCGCGGTGGCCTCCTTTCGGCGCGCCGTGTTTCTCGAGCCCGGGTTCTGGTCGGCGACGTTCCTACTTGGAACAACCGCGCGAAGGGTGGGCCACGTAGAGCTGGCGCGTTCTGAGTATAGGCGTACGCTTGACCTGTTAGATAGCGCGGCAGCGCCGATTCAGCTGGTGACCCACCCGCTCTTTCACGCTCAGTTCCTCGACCCAGTCGAAGTTGTGCGCGCAGCGTGCGAAGCTGGACTTGAAACGGTGAGCAACTGATGGACGGCCTAGTTGGTATTATTGACGACAGCGAGCTGAGTCTGGATATTCTCGCTGAGTTCTTAGAAACAGAAGGTCTGACAGTCGAAACGACCTCCGACGAGCTGAACGCGGTGGCTTGGGCCGAAAAGCTGCGTCCCGATTTGCTGCTCGTGGACCTGACCCTGAGTCGGGGCTCAGGGGAGTTATTGGTTCAAGAGCTCAAGAAACGCTCAAAGCTGCCGTCTCCAGTGGTGATCTACTCAGCGCACGAACTGACGTACGTTGCTGAAGCCGC
>JBDKJZ010000605.1:0-3300 GCA_039796375.1 Pseudomonadota bacterium | reverse complement strand
CTATCAAGCCGCGTACCAGCTGGACGTCACCGCACAAGAGAGCATTCGAGGGATCGCTGAGATTTCATTCCGCCTTCAGGACTGGCCCACCGCGCTGACGAACTACCAGAAGGTGTTGACGGCGCTTGGCGAGGAAGAGCTTGAAGCGCGCACGGAAGTCTACCACCGGCTCGGCTGCATCAAGCGGGAACAGGGACAGACGAAGCAGGCCGTGAACAACTTTGAGAAGGCGTTAGCGCTGAACGGGGAGCATCGGCCGACACTTGATGCGCTGGTGGCCGTCTACGCAAGCCAGGGCGACAATGTTCAGGTGGCGGAGTATAAGCGGCAGATCCTGGATTCGCTGTTCGAGGAGGACCAGCGTTACTCCCTCCTACTGGAGATCGGTGACGTCTGGGCAAAGATGGACGATCAGGTCTACAAGGCAATCGACGCCTACGAAGAGGCGTTTGAGATACGACCTCAAGACCACATCCTATTGCACCGGCTGCTGCAGTCTTATCAAAAGGCGGAGGAGTGGCCCAAGATGGTAGACACCATTCAGTCCATCGCCGAGTTGGAAGCCGATTCCGAGCGCAAGGCGCGGTACTTCTACACGATGGCCCAGCTGTATCGGGACAAGATCGAAGATCCCGAGCGCGCGGTAGAGCTGTTCAACGAGTGTTTGGATCTCAACCCGAGTTACCTAGAGGCGTTCGAGCGCATCGACAAGATTCTCACGCAGAGCCGCAACTGGAAGCAGCTTGAGCGTAACTATCGAAAGATGCTCCATCGGATAGCGGGCAAGAGCAACACGGACCTCGAGCATATGCTGTGGCACCAGCTGGGTGTCATCTATCGCCAACGCATTCAAGATGTGGAACGGGCCGTCGATGCATTTAAAATGGCATCGAGGAGCAAGCCGGACGATTTGCAAGATCGGAACATCTTGAGCGAGCTTTACGAGGCCACCTCTCGCTTCGATGAGGCGATCGAGGAGCAGCGCTTCATCCTTGAGAAGGACCCGCTCAAGATTGAGCCCCACCGCGCGCTTTACCGGTTACACCTGCACAAGCGGGACTACGATGCGGCTTGGTGCTCCGCGGCTGCGATGGCATTCATGCGCAAAGCTGAGGAGGAGGAGCAGCGCTTCTACGAGGACTACCGCCCTCAGGGGATGCTTCCTGTCAAGGGTCGTCTGAACGACGAGCTTTGGGTTACGCACTTGTTCCACGAAAAGCAGAACATCTACATTTCGAAGATTCTGGAGGCTGTGTCGGCCGCCGCGCTGAAGGCAAAGATCGCCCAGCTTGGCGCCAGCTACCGTGCGCCCGACCCGAAGTTTAAGCAGGACGTGGCCAATTCGACGATTACGTTCGCGCGGACCTTCGGCTGGACGGGACAGGTCCTTAACGTGCCTATCCCCGAACTGTACGTCCGAAGCGATCAAGCGGGCGCGATCACCGCGTTGGCGACAGAGCCCCGCGCCTCGGAAGCGGGTAGGACGGTGCTGTCAGGCTTCCAGCCTTCGGAGCTGGCGTTCATCTGTGGCAAGCATTTGGCTTCATACCGACCTGAACTGTACTTGCGGAACTTGTTCCCGGCTCACAGTGACCTGATGGTGATGCTGTTTGCGGGGGTTGTGATCGCAGCGCCCAATACTCCCATTCCACAGGAACTCGCGACCAATGTTAGGACCACAGCTCAGGCGCTGGGACAGTTCATGGACGCCCAGACGCGCGAGTTCTTGCGTACGGTCGTCAAGCGCTTCATAGCTGACGGCGCCAAGGCGAACATTAAGCGCTGGAACGAAGGGGCTGAGCTGACAACTTGCCGAGCAGCGCTGCTGGTGTGCGGTGATCTTGAAACCGCAAAGAAGATCATCAGCGCAGAGCGAGCCTCGCCGGACCTCTCCGCCGCGGACAAGTTGCGGGACCTGCTGGTATTTAGCGTTGGAAAGCACTACCTCGCGCTGCGTAAGGCGCTCGGAGTGAACATAGTCGTTGAATAGCAGAGAGTAGACCTCTGTCGCCTTAGCTCTCGGCCGGCCACGGAACGCCTGATGTTCTGTGGTCGCGCAGCGAGAGCCGAATTCGGTCGCTCGGTAAGCGGGTAGGGCCCCACTCGGACGGCCCCGTCGGACCGGTGCAAGCCCGAGCCGTGTGTCGATACACAGCTCGACGCCCGTATCCCGGGGTATTGCTCATTCGCTGGGGCGCTGCATCGACGAACACGGCGTGATGGAACGCTGCGTTCCACGTCCTGGGGCGGGCGGGTGTCTTTTTCACGCAACCCGGCTGATCGCGACTCGACAATGCCGTATGAAGGAAGAACGGGAACACCAGACGATTAGGTTGGTCCGAGAGTTGGTCTCAGGACCGTGGCACCTGGAGTTGGCGAGCCAAGACGAGAGTCGTTCGATCGCGCTCAAGTGTGGCGATGAAGTCACAATTGGGAGCGGACCGGGCGTAGACTTGCGGGTCACTGACCGGTGGGTGAGCGCCAAACACGTGCTCCTTCGCGCCACCGACCAAGGGCTGAGTGTCACGGACCTCGGATCCAAGAACGGGGTCTTTGTTGGCAACGCGCTGGTTCGGTCAGCTTGCCTGACGGCTCCGTATGCGAGCTTCGTGATCGGGCGCACGACCATCTGCGCGAATCCTGGTGGTTCGGTATCGCCAATCGAGGGCGGGGAACCGATCGAGGGTCTCGTCGGACGGAGCGCAGTGATGCGGAACCTCGCGCGCGAGATCCGGAACTGCGCCCGGCTCAGCGCTCCAGTGCTTATTCAGGGCGAGTCCGGGACCGGCAAAGACGTCGTCGCGCGTGCGCTTCACGAACTGTCAGGGCGCCATGGCGAGCACGTTCCGCTGAATGTGGGCGGGCTGAGCGAAAGTCTCGCTGACGCTGAGCTCTTTGGGCATCGGCGAGGCGCGTTCACCGGGGCCCACACGGCTAGGGTGGGTGCTTTCGAGCTTGCGGATCGAGGCACCCTTTTCCTGGACGAGATCGCCGAATTGCACCCGTCGGTTCAGGTGAAGCTCTTGCGTGTCCTTGAGGACGGAACCGTTAGGCCGCTGGGAGCGGAGCGAGGGCTCAAGGTCGACGTTAGGGTTGTGAGCGCGTCCTGGCGCTCCCTAGAGCAGATGGTCAACAGTGGTGAGTTTCGCTGCGATCTCTTTCATCGAATCGCCAAGATGTCGCTCTGTATTCCGCCGCTTCGTGAGAGGCGGAGCGACATCGTCCTGCTCTGCGGTCACTTGCTTCGGTGCTACGCCAGAGAACTCGGACCTAAGGAGCTGAGCCCTGCGGCGGTGGCCA
>JBDKJZ010000604.1:0-3303 GCA_039796375.1 Pseudomonadota bacterium | reverse complement strand
CCACCGACTTGCAGCGCCGCTACAATCGAGAGCAGCGCCGCTACGAAACCACATACAGTGAAATCAGCGTCGGGTGCGAAGCGTGTCACGGTCCGGCCGCCGCGCACGTGACCCAAGCCAAGGCGACGCCGCGGGCGCAATTCGACGAGCAGAAGGGGTTCGCGAGGTCGTTCTCGCCGCAGGCAGAGCGCCAGTGGCTGTTTCTGGAAGGTAAGCCCATTGCGCAACTGGTCGCAGGTCCGAAGGACTCGAAGGCGTCGAAGGTGGACGCCGAAGCGCTCGGAGCGGAGCGGGCCACTGAGCTTTCCGCGTGCGCCAAGTGCCACGCGCTGCGTGGAGACCTGGGAGGGGATTCGCTTGAGTTCGATCAGCGCTACCGGGTTGAACTGCTCGAAGACGTTCACTACTTCGCGGACGGGCAGATCCAGGGTGAGGTGTACGAACACGGATCGTTCCTCCAGAGCAAGATGCATGCGGCGGGGGTGAGCTGCAGCGACTGCCATGAGCCCCATGGGGGCACGCTGCGTGCTCAAGGTAATCAGCTCTGCGGACGCTGTCACAGTGCGGAGACCTTTGACACGCCTAAGCACCACTTCCACATGGGCAAAGGTGAGGCAACTCAGTGCGTCTCGTGCCACATGCCGAGTCGGGTGTACATGGGCGTTGACGATCGCCGGGATCATCGGCTCGGTGTGCCACGGCCAGATCTCACTCTGGAAATCGGCGTGCCCAACGCTTGCACGACTGCGTGTCACACTCAGCCTGACGGAAGACGTGCAGCCCTCTGGGCGGCAGGCGAGATCGAAAAGCACTTCGGAAAGGAGCGACCACCAAGCTTTGCTCGCGCAATCGACGCTGCGCGTCGCGTCGCTCCTGGCGCGGACAGGCTCCTGACCGAGGTCATCAACCAGCGTGATTTTCCCGCGATCGCCAGAGCCACCGCGCTGCTTGAGCTGCGTAACTTCCCGAGTGAGGAGCCGCTTTTGTGGGAGGGGTACTCGAAGGATGAGTCGCCGCTCGTTCGGCGTGCTCTGGCGCAGCTCGTCGCCGGGTGGCCTGCGCCAGACCGAGTCCCGGTCGCACGCGCGCTCTTGGGTGACCCCGTTAGAACAGTGCGGCTAGAGGCGGTACGCGGGCTCTTGGATGGCCCGAGAACGGGCTTTTCAGCCGCGGAGGAGGCGCGCTTCATTCAGGTGAGACAAGAGCTGAAAGACTCACTACTCGCGAACGCCGATCAACCTGGGGCGTTGCTGGATCTAGCTCGTATGCGGTTGCTGGAGGTGGGGAGCGTCGAGGGCGCTACGAAGCCGGACGCCGAGGTCGAGGGACTCTTTCGCGAGGCTCTGGCGCTAGATCCTGCGTTTACGCCCGTATACATCAACTTCGCCGACTATTACCGGGTGACGGGTCGCGACGACCACGCTGAAGTCCTGCTCAAAACCGGAATTGAGCAAGTGAGCGATCCCGCTCAGCTTGAGCACGCTCTTGGGCTAGTGCTGGTCCGCCTGAATCGCCCCGACGCCGCGCTCGCTCACTTGCGGCGCGCCCATGACCTGCGCCCGGAGCTGCCTCGCTTCGGCTTCGTCTACGCGGTGGCTCTCTTTGAGCAGGGCAAACAGCGCGACGCCATCGCGGTTTTGGAGAAGCTCCACTCCAGGTTTGAAGGAGAGCTCCAGGTGCTCGATGCCCTTATCCAGTATCAACGGGTAGTCGGTAACGAGGCACGGGCGGCGGAGCTCCTGCAGAAGATGCCAGGGGCCCAGGGCCGCTCGCCGCGCTGAGCCTCCGTCCGTAGGCCCGCGTCCTAGTTGAGGCAGCTCGCGGCTGTGCAAGGTGTCTTCGCTCGGACACCTTGTCCAAAGTGCTGGGGCAGGGCGCAACCGAGTGGGAGCAGCGGGTCCGAGTAGCCGCATAAGCCGTCGCTTCGGCAGCATCCTTGCAGCGTCTCCCCGGGCGCCCAAGGTGGCGACGGCGCCGGAAATGAGGGACAAGTCGAGCAGCTCATCCCGCCCTCGTTGGTCGGCGCGCAGCCCGCTTCCGAGCCGAACATCACGCTCATGTCGAAACCGCAGCGATCCGTCGCGGCGCAGCAAGCCGACAGGATTTGACCCGGGGGCGGAGTCAAGTGGCTCAAACAACGAGTTGTGCCGCACGTGATGGTCGTAGGTGTCGGCTGCCCGCAAGTCGGCTCGCACGCCGCTGGGGTCCCGCCGCGGCACACGCAGTCAGCCTGTCAGCTGCCGCAGGCGCAGCCACTAGCGGGATTGCACGTTGCCTGGCCCGGACATTGCGCTTCGCACGTTGGGAGTGGAAGCCCCTGACAGACGCACGTGTCCAGACACGTTCCACAGTTGCAGCCCTGACCGGGAGAACACTCGTTCTCATTGCACAGAAAGTCGCAGTTGCCGGGGGTCTCGCCATTGCATTCACACTCAGCGTGGCAGTCTGCGCAGTCGCAGCCGCTGGCGGGTGAACAGGCTGAACCGTTCATAGGAGTTCCGCAGTCATTCTCGCACTGCGAGACGCTCCGGCCACCACACCGGCACTGCTCGAAGCATCCAGCGCAGTCACTGCAGCCAAAGCCCGGGTCACATTGGGGAGGGACGAGGGGCTCTCCGCCTTCCCCGCAGGGACAAGCCTCGGCCGCCATACACAGCAGCACCTTTTCGAACTTCTGTGCAGTTCCGCCTTCTGGACCGCCGAATTCCTCGATTAAGCGCTGGCAGTCGTCCGGGGTCACGCAGTTATCGGACTGCTTGGGGTCACATTGGGTGGCCATCACGCAGTTCATTAGCTCCTGGCATCCGGGATCCGCCGCGCAGCTCCCGACGGGCTTGCTGCAGTCCTTGCAAAAACAGGCGACGCACTGATCGGGTGCTTCGCCGTTGCAGAAGTTCTCATCGAAGCCCTGAGGCTGATTCGCCGGAAGGAACTCTGCCCAGCGTTGCTCCTGCTGCTTCCGGATCTGAGCTGGGGCCTTGCTGGCGCACTCGGCACGCAACTCTTCCTCGACTGAGCTGTTCCAGCCCTCACACACGCAGCGGTGCCAGTCGGAGGTGCAGCCGTTGCACAGCTGTTTGCCCGGTTCGCAGCCTTCGTAGCCCCCCTCAGAGAGCTCGGCGACATCCAGCTCGCGCTGTTCGAGCCCGAGCAAGTTGCCGCAGGCCCCGACAATCGCGGGGGACAAAAGCATCAAGAGCGCGGACAGCAGCCAGCGGTGCAGCTCTCGGGCGGTGGGGGAGCAGTCGGTGCGCACGTATCCCATACTACGGCGCAACTGTCCGTCTGGCGAAGGGGGCACCT
>JBDKJZ010000603.1:0-3307 GCA_039796375.1 Pseudomonadota bacterium | reverse complement strand
AACCTATCGGGAACTGGTGCGCGTTTTCGCAGCGCTTGGTCAAGAGAAGGGCCCAGCGGAAGCGTTGCGTATCGCTGCAAATCTCGGCTCGATCGACATGAACCCACGTGTCCAGTTCGGACTCGGTGAAACGTTGCGGCGCGCCGGCACGTCGATTCGTGTCGGCCCCCCCCCTCGCGCAACCGCGCAAGAGGGCGAGAAACCAGACGCCTCGCTTGCTCTCGCGACGCTGCTTCAGAAGATCAACCGGCTGGCAGACGACGCCGAGAAGTCCCTGAGCTTCGGCCCCGTCGTCAACGAAGCTCTCCAACAATCGAGATCCCTAGCTCGGCTCGGGAGTCTGGATGAAGCGGCGGGAGTCCTGAATGCGGTGATCGAGGCGATGGCTCCGGCATCGACGGTCTCCATCGCACGCCTGGAGGTGAGTCGCATCCGACTTCGGCAAGGGCGCTATCTCGACGCTGCTGCGGTCGTGCGGCCGCTTCTGGAGGAAGGCAGCGAGGCGCGCGAGGCCACGCTATGCGTAGCGCGGGCACACGCTCGAATGAATGTGGTCGACCACGCAGAGGAGCTCTTCCAGCAACTTCTGTCGCAGGACTCGCAGGACTTTGAAGCTCTGATTGAGCTGCGGAACCTCTACGCATCATCCGGCAATACAGCCGCCGCAGCGCATGCGGCGGCGGCTGCATTGCGCGCCGGTCTCAGTCCTTCGCCGGGCGCCAAGCTCGAGACCAGTGTCGACGACTCGGTTCGGAGCCTAGTTAAGGAAGGCATGCTCGATGAGGCTCTCGCGGTCGTCTTCAACGCTGTGAAGGACAACGCGCCGAGCTCCGGCGTCTGCGCGGGGCTCGCTCGCGCATTGGGCAAGGAGAATCGGTCAGCGGAAGCCGTCGAGTTGATGTCGCTAACGATTGAGCGCACCCCGACGGCGGAAGCCTACTTCGAACACGGACGGGCTCTCGCGCGCCTGCAGCGCTTCCAGCCCGCCGAATTCGCCTTGAGCAAAGCAGTCGAGCTCGATCCCGTGCTCGTAATCGCCTGGCTATGGCTGGCCCGAACTCGACGAGCTCTGGCTCGCTATCAGGAAGCCGGAGCCGCGGCCCGCCACGCTCTACTGCACGGGCCGACCTACGAGATCTACGAGGAGCTCGGCCGAATTGCCGATGCGGATGGCGATCACGACTCGGCGGAACACCACTTCGCGACGGCCCACGAACTCGCGCCTGAATCGGGCCGCGCTCAGTCCCACTTGGCCCGTATCCGCCGGACCAAGGAAGGGCGCCGACGCACGGCTTTGCTCGATGCGCGAACTCGCGAACGGGCAGCCTACAAGGTGACGGGCGCCGAGGCGCTACCTCGAAGTCAGCGGCTTCTTGGGCAGCGCCGGTCGAACGCGCGGATCGTCGTTTTCACGTGTTGCTTCGGGAACAATGAGCCCCTCAAGGAGCCACTAAACCCTGACCCCAATGCTCGTTTTATCGCGTACACAGATGACGTCGAGCTTCGTAGCGACCATTGGGAAGTCTGCGTGCTCAACGATCGCTTGAGCAATCCACGCCGATCCTCACGCTTGCCGAAGATCCTTGCCCATCTCTACCTGCCGGACCACGACGCAAGCATTTACATCGACGCGTCACTTCAATGGACGGGAGTAGATGTACGCGCGATCGTGGAGGAGTGCTTGGAGGGTCATGAAATCGGGCTCTACCCGCACTTTCGCCGCAGCTGCGTCTACGACGAGATTGCAATCTGTGAACACTTGGGAATTGAGCACGCGGATCTTATTTCTTTCTATCGCTCTCACTATGACTCTTTGGGTTTTCCCAGGCAAGCTGGTCTTTTCGAGCACGGCCTGATCGTTCGGAAGAACACCCCGGCAACCCGGGCCCTCAACGAAGCGTGGTGGTGGATGTACCTGGGAGAGCGCGATCAGCTTTCGCTGATGTCTGCGATTCACACTACGGGTTCTAAGGTCAATGTCATCAAACGGGGCAAGCAGGTCAGAACAAACGACTACGTCTTATTCACAAAGCATGAGCGTCGACCTCTACCAGCGCGGAGACCCAAGCTGTATGTATTCGTCGCGTATGCCCCCCCGGAGTACGAACAGGACATCGGGCGCACCTACAATGACTACATGGCGATGATCGAGGACGGCGCCTACGCGCTGTTTGTCGACCACGATGCGATGTTCTGCAGCCCGGATTGGTGGCGACTAGTTTATCAACTAATGCTCGGCAATGATGGCGTCGAATGTCTGATCGTCGGGCGAACCAATCGCATCGGCAATCCCTATCAAAGAGTTGGGGTCCTGGCTGACACCCACCGAGCGTCGGCACACACCACGTTGGCTCGCCTCTTGGCAGAAACACAGAGAGATTGGAGCGCCAACGTTTCGGGGATGGACTCGACGTCTGGGGTGATTCTCATGCTCAACAAGGAGACCTGGAAACAGACACCATTTACGAGTGGCTTTTTGAAGGTTGACAATCGCATGCACATCGCGTTCCGAGATTCCGGCCGCGTAGTGCTTATGCCGTCGAGCCTCTACGTCTACCACTTCTATCGAGCAGATGGAGACCTGTCACACGCAGTGGTTCTCGAACAGTCACCGAATGATGAGAAGGCAATTCAAAGTAGCAACACTCCACATCGCCTGAAAACATTCATATATGAGGAGGCTGCTGGCCTCGACTTTGCGCACTATAGTCAGTTGCTGCAAGAGGATCAGTGGGCGATCTTTCTTCGCGCCGATTCGATGTTCTGCGACAAGTACTGGTACAGCCGCGCTCACGCCCGGCTCGGCGGGTTGCCCGCCGACGCAATCGTGTTATTCGGGAACAACATCATCGACCAGCAAGCGCCGCGCAGCGATGACGTACTTCTTCACAGACAGTACGCGTCGGCACGGCTGGGCGGAGGTCTGATTGCTGAGGCAGGACGCGAGCTATCGCAAGACGATCTCATCGCTTTCATGGTCTCCAAAACCGTGCTCGATGAGTTCATCGCAGGCGGCGGCACGGGTGGTTCGGACCTGCTCCATCTCCTAGGACGTTCGACATTTTCCCACTACCGCGACGCGAGTACGCACGTCTTTTGCCAGGCTTGCGTTCCGGAGGTGGCTGCCGATGCCTCGGCGGTGCCGAGCATGACGGAACTGAGCGAGCTCCTGCTCGCCAACAGGAGGGTCGCGATCTTGACACTTGGCTTCTGGCCAAGCCAGGCGGGCATGGAACTGATGATTCACAACCTGGCTGTTCACCTGACTAATGCTGGCGACTTGGTCACACTGTACGCCCCGAAGCCG
>JBDKJZ010000602.1:0-3323 GCA_039796375.1 Pseudomonadota bacterium | reverse complement strand
AACTGATGCGCCAACTGAACCGGATCACCATGCGGAAAGCACAACCCGTTGTGCTCGTGTTCCAGCGCGTCAATCTCAGGATTATGGAGCGAACGATCGTCGCCAACCACGACGGGAAGCCCGTAGCCAAACGCGTGGTGTAGACTCAAGCCGTGTCGATGGGGCAGTGTAGGGCAGACGGCTTTTGAGCCACAGGTAGCTGCTCGACACCTTCGCGAGAGGCGTTGTCAAACAGGTCGATCGCAAGCGCGCGGCAAACCCCACTTCCGCATCAGTACGCCCCGCGCCGGTTGTAAGTAGGAACGAACTGCTCCTTCTGCTTTCCGTACTGTGCCGCGTGCGCCAACGTCTCGACGTACTTGCCTTCGCATTCGATCAGCCCTTGATACGAAAGCCACGCATTCGGCTTGCTGGGATACCACTTCGAGAACGCGTCGACCACTTTGGCCGCTGCATCGAACTGCTCGTGCTTGGTGCCGAACCAAATGTTCTTGGTGCGAAATTTGAATTTGATCCCTGCTTGGCTCAGCTGAGCTTCGCCGCCCCCCTGACTGCTCACGAGGACTTTACGTTCAACTTCCCAGCAGCCCACGATGTCTTTCTTGGGGATGTGCGGCAGAGCCCACTCTTCGAACTGCCAGACGCATGACATGTTCTCGTGGTCCTCCTGCATTGGATCGTATTTCCAAGCTCGGGCGGTCTTCCAATCGCTGTGATTGATGCTCGGCAACGACACTCCACGCTCGACTGCGTCGACGATTTTTTGCGCAGTGAAAGTGCAAGTTGCCGCTTGGGGTGACACGGCGTAAACGTACGTTAGCGACTCGGTTCCCATTGGAAAAAATGCGGCACCGCGCACATCGCGGGCGATGCACACGGCCGAGGCGTGCACGACGTCGTCTTCACTGAAGCGAAAGATGAGGTTCGGGTCCCTCCTCTCCCAGTAGTTCTCAGAGTAAAGCCCAATCTTAGAGGCACTCTTCTTGGTGTATTGGTTGAGTTCGGTAGGCCCAATTCGCTCGCCGCGCCAGAAGATGGTACCCCCGTCTAGCTGTGAGTCGAAGCTTCCCTGCGACGACAACACATCGCGCGAAAGCACGACGTCGTTGTCGTCGCGCGCTTGCGCCCCGTACTCGGTCAGTGCGTCCTTCTTGCTCGGCATCGGCCGTCGATCCCTTTCGCTTGCGCGTTCCCAAAAGCCACGTCGAGGTTGCTCTCTCGCTGCCCCTACCACGAGCGCCGAGGCGCATCAAAAAGATGACGTCGATCGCTGCGAGAACTTGGCCGCGTCGGCCAGCCGTGAAAAGCGTTGCGCTATGTTGCGCTTATGGACATTCCAGCTTCGTGACGTTTTCAGCGACGAGTGCGCTCGACGCGGACCTGCAACGCATTCTAAGAATGCACCTGCGGTTCCTTGACCGATTTTGCGTCCGGCGGCCTAACTCACTTCTTGCGCTTCTCGACTTCCAAAACGTCCCAACTACGAATATTTGGGCGGCTCAATTTCCGCGGATTTAGCCAGATTTAGCCGCGCTGAGCGATTCCAAAGCGTAGTTGTGCCCTGCGCGGGACTTAGACAAACCCCCGGTCACCCAGCCGCTCCTCCGGTACAAGGGGGAGGCGCCTCGGTCCACCAAGTGGGTCAATCCCCGCAAGAGTCTGGGGATCGAGCTCGGGCAAGGGGCGGCGGGTGCGTGGCCAGTCCGCGTCTCGCCAGCTCTTGGCGGGCGAGTTGTCTCTGTTCAAAGAGGTCTGTGAAACGCATACGATCGCCGCAGCGAGGACAAGCGAGTGCGTCGATGGTGTAGACGCGTCGCAGGAGCGTGGCTCGGTCGATTCTCGAGATGCTCTCGGTTTCTCGCGCTGGGCGTGCAACGGCCTCCAGTGCACTGTTAGCCGCCTTCCGCTTGGCGTGTTGCGGGACGGGAGGTGCGGGGTCGGTCGGAGTCGCCGGCTGGGGCGGGGCTGCCTGGCCGCACGCAGTGGCCTGCTCGCTTCTGACTTCAGCCGGCGCGGGCACGACCTGTTTGCGGAAGCGGCTATGTGGGGCAAAAACACCGTGAAAGCGGATGAGTGGATGCCTTGGCGGCGGAATGAGTGCGGCGAGTCTGGCCATGAACTGCATCGGGGTCATGACCCGAAGCTGGTTTTCGTGTTGAACTCGGTAGGTGATGGTCTCGTCGTCGGGCTGGGCGACGTTACTGAGCGCGGTGAGCGCCATGGTCGTCGACTCGATACTCAGCTTCTACGAGCGGCGCATGCGCGACGTCATCGGTCCGCTGGCGCGCATCACCCTGGCACAAGCGTCACAGGAGCGAGCTGAAGAGGCTGGCGAGGCGGAAGCCGCTGAGGCAACCCAGCGCCCCAAGACCCGACAACGCAAACTCCAGAGCGGCACCGTGACCGCCGTGCAGAGAGTGACTTTCGACTCAATCCACACCTGCACTCGCTCGCGCTGGACGGCGTCTTCGTTGAGCAGCTCGATGGCCCAGCCCCGAAGTTCGCGCAGCTTCCCCATCTGACCTCCAGCGAGGTGGCCGATCTCGTCACCACGATTCGCATCCGCGTGCTCGCTCTGCTCACCCGCCGCGGCGTCATCGAAGACAGTACGGAGCAACTCGTGCTGTTACCCGATGCGCTCGCCGACTGCGTCTCGCTCGCACGCCGGGCGCGTCTATCTCTGGACCACTCTGCGCAGCCTACATGGGCTTCACCCTGCACGCCGCCACCAACGCCCCACGCCACGACTTGCGGGCAAAGGAAGCCCTGCTGCGTTATGTCTTGCGCCCCGCGCTGGCGCAATTGCGCGTCACCCTGTCGGCAGATGGGTCTGTTCGACTCGCACTCAAACGCGCTTTCTCGGACGGCACAGTTGCGGTCGAACTCGATCCGCTATCCTTTTTGTGTCGACTGGCCGCTGCCATTCCTGGTCCCGGCTTTCATACCGTTCGTTGCGGAGGGATTCTGTCGTCCGCTGCCAAGTGGCGGCCGATGCAGCTCAAAGCCTTCCTCGTCAGTCCGCAATGCCTCCGCCGGCTGCTGCGGACGCGAAGCGAGGCCACTCACGCTCCCCAAAGAGCCCCGCCTCGGCCGCCGCCGTATTTCACCGGCCAGCCTCGCAGGCATCGAAAGCACGACCCTGGGTCTCACACCCAAGGCGTGCTCTTTTGACGAGCCTGCCTGAGACGAGGGTGCGCGCCTCCGCTTGACGCTCGCGGCTCGGAGCTGGGGCGGAGCTGCGCCCTTTGGAGTTGCCCCGATTCAGTGGACAGATTTGACTGCTTAATTAATTATCTCTGCGCGTTGGTCTCGAACTCGACAGG
>JBDKJZ010000601.1:0-3328 GCA_039796375.1 Pseudomonadota bacterium | reverse complement strand
CTACACCAAGTCCGCTACCTTCACCGAGTCTTGGCTGCGCGACCGAGACCAGCGAGGCACCTGATCAAAAAAGAAAAGGCGGCGTCCTTGGACGCTGCCTTGCGTTGCTTGTGAACCTGCCCGACCTCAAGGGGGCCGGGTGTGGTCCTTAGGCGCTGGCCTTAGCCTTGGCCTTCTTGGTGCGGGCGACCCGCTTCTTCTCGGTGGCCACAGGCGCAGGCGCGGCTTTAGCTTTGGCTGCGCGCTTTCTTGCGGCAGCGTGCGCGTCAGCGAGGCGCGGAAGGGGATAGCTCTCAAGGCGAGCCTTAAGGCCATCGTCCTTCGTCCGCTTCTCCAACTCGAGAATCGCAGAGACCAGCTTTGCTCGGCTCCCAAAGTCCTTGGTCGCGGTGCTCAACACGTCGTGAAGCTTCAGCAGCTTGGTGTTAGACACGCGGGCGAGCTCCTTATCACTCAGGCGGTCGATCCAAAGGTCGCCGACAGCGAGTTTCTCTACAGCGGCGACTAGCTTTTGCTTGTCGCCGAAACGCTCTTTAACCACACTCAGCGGGCTTTTCATCGCGGGATCTCCAATGTCGCCGTTGGCGGCGCGGGGGGCGGGTAGTACCAGCACTGCCCGAGGCGCGCAACCACCGCAGCAGTGTTTTTTATGCGGATCGTGGAGGCAGCCTTGGAACGGCCGGCTATTCTGCGCCCACAGCGACCCTGAGTCCACCCGGAACTTGGCTGTGGCAGCCGTTTCTTCGCTTGGCTCAGTGGCCGTTTTTGAACCAAGAGCGGTCAAGCACTCTAGGGACTTCCTTGGGCGCGTGGTACTCGCCGGCCAAATGTTCTCGGGACTGACGCCACCGAAGCTCCCGTTAGCTCTCGAGCCGTTTTCGGATGTGAGCTGGTTTCAGTCGGCGAGCGCTCTCCCTGCGCTCAAGTCGCTGCTGCCGTTCCCTATTCTCCTCGCCATCGCGTGGCCGCTCTGGTGGTACTTCCGCAACACCTGGAAGCAGCTGGATCAGGAGGCGCGTGAGACCAGCCTGGCGCGAGCGGCCAGAGGGGAGACTGACTACCGCCCGGCGGTGTGTCTGGTGCTCTCCTCGGCAATACTCACCGTTCAGGAATACTACGGTGGCCGAGGGTTCTACGACGCCGTCTTGAAGCCGGAGATGGTGTCCTGGGAGCTGGCCGGAGCGGGGTGGCTCAAAATGAAGGCGTTCGACAACCTCTACGCGTACGCCTGGTGGTCGGCCGCGCGCGTTCTTGGCTACGTCCTGGTCCCCATACTGTTCTGGAAACTCCTATTTCGGGACGACGAACTGCTGGACTACGGGCTTCGGGTCAAAGGCTTCTTCAAGCACATCTGGATCTACCTGGGCCTCCTGGCCTTCATCGTCCCGGTGATGCTGGTGGTCGCGCAGCAACCGGACTTTGGAAGCTACTATCCCTTCTACAAGCTCAGCTCGCGGAGTTGGTTCGACTTTCTTGCCTGGGAACTGATGTACTACGCGCAGTTCTTCGCGCTTGAGTTCTTCTTCAGGGGATGGATGGTCGGCGCGCTGCGGGGCTCGCTCGGCGCGAGCGCGATCTTCGTAATGGCAGTTCCCTACTGCATGATCCACTACGGCAAACCGTATCTCGAAGCGCATGGCGCGATTGTGGCAGGCGTCGTCCTCGGGACGCTGGCGATGAAGACAAGGAGCGTCTACGCTGGATTCCTGGTGCACATCGCTGTCGCGGCCGGCATGGACTTCTTGAGCCTGTACAAGCGAGGAGCACTGCCGACTGTGTTTTGGCCGGCCGGGGGTGGCTGAAGCATCCGCGATTCGGCAGTACGGCGCGGCTTCACAGGCGCCGCTCTGTCCTCTAAGGTCCCGCCCATGGCAAACGCACTCCCCATGAGCCTCGCCCCCGAGTACTCCGAAGAGGCTCGCTCGTCCTGGACACTCAAGGACAGCGAGACGCTTTACCAGGTAAGAGGCTGGGGGTATCCGTATTTCAGCGTGGGTGAGCGAGGGAACGTCTGGGTAACGCCTGACCCTGAGACCCCAGACCTGGGCGTAGACCTCTTCGAGCTGACTCAGGATCTGATCGCGCGCGGCCTTGAGCCGCCGATCTTGATTCGCTTCTCAGACATTCTCGCTCACCGCATCAAGCGCATCAACACTTGTTTTGCGAGAGCTATCAGCGAGTACAAATACCAGAACGAGTACCGCGGCGTTTACCCCGTGAAGGTGAACCAACAGCGCCACGTTGTGCAGGAAGTCGTGGAGTTTGGGCGCGCGTACCACTACGGCCTTGAGGTTGGGTCCAAGCCGGAATTGCTGATCGCTCTGTCAGAGATGAAAGACACAGACGGTCTGATCATCTGCAACGGCTACAAGGATCGTTCGTATATCGAGACCGCGCTGATCGCTCAGCGCTTTGAAAAGACGGTTGTCGTGGTCCTGGAGCGCGCTGAGGAGCTCGACTATGCGCTCGACGCCGCGAAACGTCTGGGTATCCGCCCAATGTTGGGGGTTCGAGCGAAGCTGAGCTCAAAGGGGATGGGCCGCTGGGGGAACTCTGCCGGGGAGAAGGCCAAGTTTGGCTTGTCGGTCGCCGAAATCGTGACCCTGGTCGATCGACTCGCCGAGCTCGATATGCTCGATACGCTGCGGCTGCTTCACTTTCACATCGGCAGCCAGATTTCGAGCATCATCCCGATCAAGAACGCCCTTCAGGAGGCTTCGAACATCTACGTCGAACTCGCGAAGATGGGCTGCCGTATCTGGATGTGGGCGGTGGCCTGGCCATCGACTACGACGGATCCCAAACTGACTTTCATGCGTCACGCAACTACACGCTGGATGAGTATGCGTCGGACGTTGTCGCCGCGATCCAGGATGCGTGTGAAAAAGGAGGCATAGCGGTCCCGACGCTCGTCAGTG
Source organism: Pseudomonadota bacterium (assembly GCA_039796375.1). Classification (GTDB taxonomy): domain Bacteria; phylum Myxococcota_A; class Polyangia; order Polyangiales; family Polyangiaceae; genus SZUA-265. The sequence continues at coordinate 410 of JBDKJZ010000601.1, read as the reverse complement.
AGTCGGGGCGCGCGGTCGTGGCCCACCAGTCCGTCTTGGTGTTCAACGTGGTTGGCGCGAACATCACCCAAGTTCCGGAACCCCAGAAACCCCCTGAGACTTCACACGGGGTGGTCCAGCTATTGTACGAGACGTTTCAAGGGATTCTACCCAAGAACGTCCAGGAGTCGTTCCACGACGCCTCCCAGGCGAAGGAGGAAGCGCAGAGCTTGTTCAAGTATGGCTACCTGGGCCTCCGTGAACGCGCCCAAGCCGAACGTCTCTATTGGGCTTGTCTGGGCAAGATCGAGCGCATTGTTCAGCGCTTGAAGTTCGTGCCCGGGGATTTGCAGGACTTGGAGACCAAGATGAGTTCCATCTACTACTGCAACTTCTCCGTCTTTCAGAGTGCTCCCGATTCATGGGCGATT
>JBDKJZ010000600.1:0-3338 GCA_039796375.1 Pseudomonadota bacterium | reverse complement strand
GAGGATCTTGACGGTCTGCTGATCACCGTAGCGGGCCAGGAAGAGGTTCTCAGGTTTGATATCGCGATGCACTATCGAGACCAGGCCTTCCGAGTCCTCGAAATGGTGCGCCTGGCGCAATGCCTCCGCGGCCGGCATTAGCATCGCGATCAGCTCAGCAAGGCTCCCGAGATCTTTCCCCGCGTTGTGGCGCCGAGCCGCGTGGGCCGCGAGCGTCTCCCCATCCAGCCACTCGAGCGCGAGAAAGGGCATGAAACGACCGTTGGGTGCGGTGATGGAGTCAATGTGCAGGGGTCGCACAATCGCAGGGATTCGAGCGGACACCTTAAAGAGCAGCTCGGCTTCGGCGTGAAACTGCTGCTTGAAATCATCCCGGCGCTGTGCGTTTAGATGCTGCGGGATCTTGAGGCACTTGAGCGCTATCGGAGCCTTGAACCCCTCATGTCGAGCTCGGTAGACGACCGCAAAGCCGCCTTCAGCGACGACAGCTTCGACGGAAAAGACTCCGGCTACAGTGGTCCCCACGAGTTCAAATAGGTCCTCCGCCATCTGTGCCAGGCGGGAAGCCTACCCAGCCGGCGTCGCGACACAACTTTTTGTTGTCACCGGCGAAGGTGGTAGCTTCCATGCCGTGTTTCCCTTCCCCACCCGGCGGCCGCGGAGCCCCGGCCACCGGCCTTGGCAATTCACGCTGGGCCTACTTGCGCTCAGCTTGGCCGTCGCACCACCGAGCGGCGCGCAGGAGGAACCGTCCAGCGCCCAAGCGGAGTCGGCGGGGCTCACGGATAGCGTGCTGGTCCCCGTCGTGTTGGAGGGGGTGTTTCCACCCGGGGGTCGACCTCGCCCTTCGGCGCCGGTCGCTGGCTCCGCCTATGACGCGAAGCTTGGCGCCTGGTCGCTGGGTGGCAACAGCGACCCGAACTGGCCAACGAATCGAGCGGGGTTTCACCCCGCCACGCGTGTGATCGTAGAAACGTCGCCGCTGCGAAACATGGGAACCCAGGGGCTCACGGCTCGGGCCATCCTAGCTCAGGCCCGCACCCAGGCGTATTGGCCAATGCGGCTCTGCTACGAAGACGCGCTGCGCGAGCAAGCGCTGGAATCGCCAGGCAAGACACCCGAACGCGGAGAGAGCGTCCTTCGACTCGCGGTCGCCCGCAGCGGCAAGGTCACCTACGCGCGACAGCTCCGCTCCAAGCTCACGAAGGACGCCGCCCGCTGTCTCCGGCAAGCCGCCTACGATTTGCGCTTCTCCCCCGGCCCCAAACGCCCTGTGGACGTAGAGTTCAGCGTGACACTCTCGCCCGGCGACGTCGGAGTCCCCGCCCTACCCCTAAGTCACGATCAGGCGCCCGCTCCGCTCGCCGAGACCACTCGCTGGTTCACCGAGGGGCTCTCTGGCGTTAGAGCGTGCTTCGCCGAAGGGCTCGCGCGCGATCCGCAGCTGTGGGGTCGCTTGGAACTCTCGGTTCATTCGAGTGCCACTGGGCTGCGCTTCGCCGAGGTGACGTCCTCGATCGGGGACAAGCCGCTGGCTTTCCTCGACGCTCAGGTCGTCGCTTGCACCACCTCAGCCCTCGCGGAAAAAGCGAAGTCCGATCCGCTCGTTGAACCCTGGCTCGCGCATTCGCCCTTGCGCGTCGCCTACCGCCTGGGCAACCCCGTTATCGCCAACCTTCAGCCAGTGAGCGACAGTGAATAAGTTCAGAGATTGCCCGACGATAAGCCCGCCCTGGGTCAGAAGCTGGGTCCCGCTCGGAGTTTCCGCGGCGTGTATCGTCGCGCTGTCCGTTGCTTGCGGTTCGGCTCCGCATCCTCCACTGCACCCTCCCACAGCGGTCGTCAACCCCCTCAGCCAGGACGAGGACGTCGACGGCTTTCCAGACGGGACCGATCGATGCCCCATTGACGCCGAAGACGGCAATCCGCCGGAACCGTCAGAAGGCTGCCCGAACCGCGACCTCGACGCCGACGGCGTCCCGGTACCGCTAGACCTCTGTCCGCTGGTCGCTGAAACCCTCAACGCGGAGCTGAACGACGACGGGTGCCCAGACCTCAAAGCCGAAGTGGACGCTGCCGGCGCAGTGTCCTTCCTCGGCGATGTTCTCGAGCAGGACCGAGAGTCGCTCGAGCTAGAAGCTTTGGCGCGCCTGATGCTCGCGCGTTCACCCACTGCCCTAGTCGAGGTTGCCGTGCACCATTCCGAGCCGGGCGACGATCGGCTCAGCTTAAGCGCAACCCAACAGCGCGCCGAACACCTCGCTCAGGCAATGTCACGGCTCGGTGTTTCCCCTACTCGTATACTCAGCCGCGGATATGGGCACTACTGCATTGCGGAGGGCAGTAGTGGAGAGCGCATTGCCTTCATTCTCCACGAAACTGAAGACCTATCCAATTCCTCACCTGGGTCCATTTCGGGCGGCTGCGAGGCCTACCGAGCAGCGCTGCCCAGCGAGCCGCAGGCGCCCTAGTCCGATGCGTTGGCTCCTGGCTTTCTTTGTTGTTGTTCCGTTGGCGGAGCTGTACCTCTTGCTGTGGCTGAGCGGCATCATTGGCTTCTGGCCGACAGTGGGTATCACGCTCGTCACCGGCGTCGTTGGCGGGAGCTTAGCCAAGCGCGAGGGGCTCCGCGTTTACCGCCAGTGGTCGCAGGCGATGAACGAATGGCGTGTCCCAGAAGCCGGCCTCGTCGAAGCGGTCTTGGTGCTGCTCGGGGGCGTGCTCCTGATCACCCCTGGTGTCCTGACGGATGTGACCGGCGTGCTGCTCTTGATCCCGCCCTCGCGCCGCGCTGTGGCTCGCTGGGTCAAGGCCCACGCCGCACGCGTTATTGACGCACGAAGTGCCTTCGTCTCGGGAAACGTCGGACCTGGCTTCGGCGCTTCCCGAGACGAATCCGGCTTCTCCCCCCCACCGGGCGCCTCAACCGCTCGCGAGCGGCCGCGCCCGGTGATCGACACCAGCGGGGAGAGTGAAAAACCTGAGGGTTAACCGGCGTCCGGAGTGCCGCCGTCTGCCGCTCCGGCATCTGCCGCGGTCCCGGTGCACGCGATGCCGGGCGGGGGCATCTCCCCCGCAGGCACCTCACTGCTGGTGCAGACCCCTACCGTGCCTAGCGCCTCTAGGGCTGCTTTGGGATCTGGCAGCAAGGGATCACAAACCGCTCCCTCGAAACCACAGTCATCATCGCAGTTGCAGCGGGCCCCGCAAAAGCCCCGATCGCCGAATCCGGAGTTCGCAAACGCGGGGATAATGCACAGCGGTTGCCCCGGAGCCACAACGCTCTTGCTCGAGGCCCCGCACGTGACGGGATCTTCGGCGACGACCGTGGCGAGGTT
>JBDKJZ010000599.1:0-3350 GCA_039796375.1 Pseudomonadota bacterium | reverse complement strand
CTTCCTCACTCAGCACGCCCTTGTTCCCCTTGAGGCCAACCGCAATATCCGCCAAGCGCCGACGCATCTCCGGCCCCACCTGCACGAACCTCCAGGGCTCAGTCATGCGGTGATTCGGCGCCGCCAGCGCCGCCTCAAGCGCGCGCCTTAGAATCGAGGGGGCGACCGGCTCTGGCAAGTAGTCGTGAATCGTTCTCCTAGATAGCAGTGCCTCAAGGACGTCCATGAGGCCAACATCAGCACCATTCTTCTTCGGCCGCAACTATTCCGCAGGGACCACCTGAGGTTGTTGAGCGGGAGGACAGGCGGCCTGCCCAGCACTCTGAGCACGAACCAAGCGGGTCGGAGCCAGCAACCTCTGTGCCTGCTCAACAGGCGGCAGCTCGACGTAAACGAACCCATGCTGCACACGCACCGGGAAGCGGGCAAGGTGGTAGTCCTCGCCGCTGAGGCAGCTTCCATCTTGCAAGCTGAACGTCTTCTTGTGCAACGGGCACGCCACCTTTGGTATCCCCTTTTCGTCCCCGATAATGCCGCGTGCGAGCACCATGTCCTTGCGGTGTGGACATTCGTTCTGGACCGCGAACCACTCACCCCGAGCAGTGAAGTTGAAGACAGCAATTTGGGCGGTACCGTACTGAACGGCCATGCCGGCGTTTTGCGGAAAGTCACCGACTTTGCCAACTTGCACCCAGCTGGTTTGCACCACGGGCAGCTGGATTCGCGGCGCCTGGATGTCGACCTTAGACCAATCCGAAGGACGCAAACTTCCCCGCTCATCGACGAACTCAACGCTCGAGTCGGCTTGCTCAGTGTTGGCAAAGTGCCGAAACTTCGCCTGGAGCGCGGGGCTATCTACCACGGCCTTCCACTCGCATTGGTAGGTGCGAATGAGGTGCTGCATCTCCGCTTCAAGTTGCTCACAGATTCTGAGGCTGTCCTTGAGAATGACGTCGCGCAGATGTTCGATACCCCCTTCCAGCTTCTCCAACCAGATGCTCGTGCGCATCAGCTTATCGGCTGTGCGGATGTAATACATGATAAATCGATCCAAGTAGGTAATCGCATCTTGTTCAGAAACGTCAGCGACGAGCAAATCCGCGTGCCTGGGCTTCGCGCCACCATTGCCGCAGACGTACACATTGTAGCCCTTCTCCGTCGCGATCAGGGCAAAGTCCTTGCTCTGCGCTTCGGCGCATTCTCGAACACAGCCGCTGACCGCGGACTTCAGCTTGTGAGGTGACCGAATCCCCTTGTAGCGATTCTCGAGACGAATCGCCATCCCTACGGAGTCCTGGACGCCGTAGCGGCACCACGTGCTTCCCACGCAACTCTTCACCGTGCGGAGTGACTTGCCGTACGCGTGGCCCGACTCAAAGCCGGCAGCGCCGAGCTCTCGCCAGATGTCGGGCAAGTCGCCCACGTGGGCGCCAAACAGATCGACTCTTTGGCCACCAGTAATCTTTGAATACAGATTGTACTTCTTCGCGACCTGCCCAAGCGCGATCAACTGGTCCGCGGTGATCTCGCCTCCGGGTACCCGCGGCACGACTGAATACAGGCCCTGCCGCTGAATGTTCGCCAAGAAACGGTCGTTGGTGTCTTGCAGGTAGTCATGGTTGACCACCAATTCATTGACGACACTCGCGAGAATCGATGCGACCGTCGGCTTGCAGTGCTCGCAGCCACTGCCCGATCCGTGCGCTGACAAGACCTGTTCAAAGGTGGTATAGCGCTTGACGCGAATCAGCTGATAGAGTTCCTGACGCGTAAACTGCAGGTGTTCGCAAAGGATCGCCTTCACTACCTTGCCGGCTTTCTTCAACTGGGCGTTGAAGATGTCGGTCACCAGTGGCATGCAGCCGCCGCAACCCGAACCTGCCTTAGTGCAGCGCTTGACGTCCGAAACGCTACCGAGAGACTGCGTCGAAATCGCGTTGCAGATGTCCCCCTTGGAGACGTTGTTGCAGGAACACACTTGCATCTCATCGGGGAGTTCCATCTGGAACTCCCGACCGCCCCTTGCCCCCAGGATCAGGTCTTCAGGGGTCTTCGGCAAGGGACTGGCGGTCTTGCACAGGTGCAGCAATTGACCGTACTCGCTCGCGTCACCGACCAAGCTGCCGCCGAGCAGGCGAGTCCCGTCTTCGCTGAGCACCAGCTTCTTGTAAACACCCTTTACCAGGTCCTCGTAGACGATAGAGCGCTCGGTCTTCGCCAGCGGGTCGCCAAAGCTAGCAACATCTACACCCAGCAACTTGAGCTTCGTTGACATGTCTGCGCCGGTAAACACGCGGCGCTCACCACAGAGGTTCCGCGCGAGCACCTCAGCCATGTCGTAGCCAGGAGCTACCAAACCGTAGACCATTCCCCGATGAACGCAGCACTCGCCAACCGCATACACATCAGGATCGCTGGTCCGCATTTGGTCGTCGATGACCACGCCACCACGCTCACCTACGCGCATCCCCGCGTCGCGAGCGAGGTCGTCCCTCGGTCGAATCCCGGCGGAGACCACCACCATGTCGACGTCTAGCCGTTCACCGTCGGCGAAGCGGATCCCAGTAACGGTGTCGTCACCCAGCACCCGCGTCGTGTTGCAGCCGGTCATGACCTTCACGCCCAACTCCTCGATCTTGCGCGTCAGCAGCGCCGCTCCAGCTTGGTCTAGCTGACGCGGCATTAGCCGCGGCGCGAACTCCACCACATAAGAGTTCAGTGCGAGATCGCGGACGGCCTTTGCCGCCTCGAGCCCCAATAGCCCTCCCCCTAGCACCGCGGCCCGCCGACACCGAGCGGCGTAGGCGACGATAGCCTCGAGATCTTCAATTGTCCGGTAGACGAAGACCCCCATCTTATCCATTCCAGGCACCGGGGGAACAAACGGCGCCGAGCCGGTGGCCAGCACGGCAATATCGTAGGGCACCTCGCTGCCGTCACTCGAGACGACGACCTTCCTCCGTCGATCGAGCTTGACGGCGCGCTGCCCCAAGAGCAGCTGTACGCCGTTTTCGGCGTACCAGCCCGCTGGCGCCATGGCCAACGCGTCGGCGTTCCGAGTTTCGAAGTACTTGGTCAGGTTCATGCGGTTGTAGGCAGGGCGCGGCTCCTCGCAGAACGTCACCACTTGGTATTGTTTTGCGTGGTCGTGTTCTACGAGCTTCTCGCAGAGCTTGTGCCCGACCATTCCATTCCCGATGACGACTACACGCTTCTTGTTCATTGTCTGCCTACCGAATTGCTCGTTGTTGTGCACCTTGACGCCCACCTCGGACCCTACTGAGTAGACCGTTCGGGGTGTTGCGAACGTTGACGTTACCTCGGGAACTTGCGGCGCGACTATCAGGGCA
>JBDKJZ010000598.1:0-3357 GCA_039796375.1 Pseudomonadota bacterium | reverse complement strand
CCAGAGCCCGCTCGACTTCGAATCCAATCTCACCCAACAACCCAAACAACACGCCTAGCGCGTGTCCGTTTTATCGGGGGAAGCCCAGCTTGAGCGCCGGCGCCGCTCACTCAAACAGCGCCTTGAAGAAAATCAGCCAATTCGCTTCGGGGAAGGGAAAGTACGGTTTGTAGAAAAACCCCTTTCGGGAATACAAGCCCTGGAACATCCACGCAGGCTGATCCAGCCCCTCCGGCACGGAATAAAAATCAGCTACACGCTGCCACACCCTGTCGGCCGGAACCGGTTCTCCCTTCTTGGTCAGCGCAATCCAACGAGAATTGGAATCCACGAGCATCCAACCACGGCTGGTTCGCACTTCCGTAACAGCATGGCTTGGCTGGCGGTAAGTCAGGGCGGCGCGCAGGAGTGACTTTCCGCCCTTGTACAGGACATAGACATGCCGGGTTTCGAAACCCTCAAACGCGAGCGCCTTTTCGATCGAACGGCTGCGATCATAGCACAGGCCATAGCCGAGCCGGAATAGGTTCACCGGCTCACGCGATTCGAACTGCGGTATGCCCTGATTGATCGGCACAGCCGTCAGAATCCTGTTCTGAACCAGCCGGATCAGGTCGATCTCCTCCGCAAAGGTTTCGGGGCGCTGCTCCCTCTTTTCGAGCTTGAGGACGCTCCGGAAGGCAGCCGCGTCCGCCTCGGTCACGCGCGACGAAACATTGGTGATCACACCCAGGCTCATGATGATCGCTGCCAGGACCGCCCAGTCGATCGCCAGCCTTATCCGACGCGGAAAGCGCCCTAACCTCGCAGCACGGAACCGACGAAGGGACTTAACAGTTCTCCAAGGCATGAGCGGCCAATATTATTAATAAAGGTTACAAGACGTCGACCGACGGAAAGTTCTTGGCGAAGTTGCGCGAACTAGAAGTTTAACCCCCCAAAGAGGTACTCCAACGGGTAGAACTTGTACGGAAACCAGGCGAAGCTGTACGTGGCATAAACCAGCCATACGAACTGCACGGATGCGTAGCCAAGGACCGCCGCTGCCTCGGCTATCCCGCTCAATCCCCACTTTCGCACCGCGGCGGGGAGATGGGCAAAAGCATAGACCTGCAGCGGCATCCAGTAGAGCGCGATCCGGTCGATCGCAGTCAGAGGTGGCAGCGCGATGATCGCGACGATGAACGGGATGCTCGTCACGGCATAGAGCCGCCAGAAGCGAAACACTCGGTCACTGACCTCAAACCGCTTACCTAGGATCAGAATGCACAATCCGGCTGTTCCGTTCATGAGCACCCGTACTACGGTCCCATCCGACACCATCGGGTTTCGCCAGTAGGTCTCGATCAGGTTGTCGCTGCTTTCGGCTAGGAATACATAATAGGCTAGGATAAAGCCGCCAGTAACCCAAAACAATCGCCAGTACCGATTCGGACTGTACATCAACGCCCCCAACGGAAACACGATGGCCGCTGTGCGGTGGAACAGCGCCCCGATCACGACCAAAATAGCGAAACGCAGACTCTTCTCGCGTTGGAGCGCAACAATAGCCCAGAAAATACACCCGAGAGCGGCACTTTGTCTAGTGTAGTTCATGCCCACCACAATGCCCATGAAGGGAACCGCGATGGTCATACCGAGCCACGGATTCGGAAACTCGCGGCAAAGGATAACAATTCCAGTCACATAAACCGCAGCGCAGACGAGATTCACCAGCCATATTTTGAGCCCCATTGCGGCCGCCACCCAATTCAGGAAGCCATAGGCCGGATCATTAGTCTGCATTGCCTGCAGCAGCGTTGATGACGCCGCCGTGTCATAGTGATCGAGATAATTACCCCAATCCACTCCCACCTCGACGCGTAGCCCGATGATCAATGTCAGGAATACCGCATATAATAACAGAGAGTAACGCGCCGCTTGGCGTGATAGCCGCATCTTCAACAAAGCCGAGATCGCTGGCCACGCGAACAGAGTCCAATAAACTGGCATCAGTTTGTTTCTCCTTCCAACCAAGCCTGAAACATCAGTACAGCCCATAGTGCCGGCGTCCAATCGTGGGTCCCGGCTTGGTGCTGGAACCACCTCTCCCGGATCGCCCGCGAGTCGAAGTATCCTTCCCGTTTCAGTCGATCCTCCGCCATCAGGCTCTCGGCCCAGGCCCGCAACGGCCCGCGCAGCCACAGGTTAATTGGCAGGCCGAATCCCGCCTTTGGCCGATCGATCAACGCGCGCGGCACATGGCGGTAAAGCACCTCGCGCAGCACCCATTTCCCCTGCCCATCCCGCAGCTTCATCGCGAGGGGAAAGCGCCACGCCAGCTCGGCGACACGGTGGTCAAGGAAGGGCACACGGGTTTCAAGACTCACCCCCATGGCGGCGCGATCCACCTTGTGCAAGATGTCATCAGGCAGATACGTCAGGGTATCCCAGATCATCATGCGATGCGCAGGCTCTGTAATGCCCTCCACGGCAGCGGCGTCATCAAGGCGCGTTGGCAACGCAACGGCACCCGGCACCACCTGCGAGTCGGCAGGCCACTCGGTGACGAGGCTGCGGTAAAGTCCCTCCACGCCATCCACTGTCCTCAGACGATGGGCTAACTTGTGTGCTTTATCCCCAAGCCGGGCGATTCGCCGTGCCCCAGGCAGGCTTCTTCCCAACGTATCCCACGCCCCCACCGGCACCTGTCGGATCAGGCCGCCCAGCGTCCGCCGCGCAGGTTGAGGCATCCAGCCGATGCGGTTCCAGATCCGCTTGCCCCAGAAATAGCGATTGTAGCCGCCAAAAAGCTCGTCACCCGCATCTCCGGAGAGCGCCACCGTCACATGCTGGCGCGCCATCTCCGCCACGAGGTGGGTGGGGATCTGCGAGGCATCCGCGAAGGGTTCCGAGTACAACTGACGTAGACGCGGGATAACCGCCTGCGCCTCCGCGGACGTCACGTACAACTCCGTGTGATCCGTCCCGAGATGCTTCGCCACCGCCTTGGCATGCACGGCCTCGTTAAAGCCCGCCTCGTTGAGGCCGATCGTGAATGTCCGCACGGGCCGGCCGCCCTGACGCTGCATCAGCGCGGCAATGGTCGAGGAGTCGATGCCGCCGGAGAGGAACGCCCCGAGCGGCACGTCCGCGATCGACTGCAGTTTCACGGACCGCACGAGCGCAGCCTCCAACTGATCCACTGCCTCACGCTCGTCGCGGATCGGATCCTGCACTCCGCGTCGCACCGCGTCTTCCAGCGACCAAAAGCGTTCGAGCACGAAGGTTGTCCGGTGAAAAGGTGCAAAAGGCGCTGGAACGACAGCCTCGGTCGTGTCCTTGAGCGTAAGCGTCAACAGGCACCCTGTTTCAAGT